>CBDUSG010000105.1:0-8529 GCA_965369575.1 uncultured bacterium
CCTTGGACAACTTGCGGGACTCTGAGACCGACAATATACGGTTGACACGACACTAATGTGCGCGGGCAGATCCGACACGCGAAAGGGAAAGCTCACATGCTCCGGGGTATCTATGCCGCAGCTTCGGGAATGATCACCCAGAGGGAACGGCTCGACGTTGTCGCCAACAATCTGGCGAACATCGGCACGACGGGCTTCAAGAGAGCCCGACCGGTCTCACGGGGTTTTTACCAGGTGTTCGCGCGGGAAATCGGCAGGTCTCCGTCCCAGCGCGGCTCGGCCGATATCCCCGGCGGCGGCTCGGCGCTGGATGAGACGAGCGACGATTTCTCTCCGGGCTCTATCATTGAAACCGGCAACCCGCTCGACGCCGCAATCGAGGGTCCCGGCTTTTTTGTCATTCGCACGCCCGCGGGTGATCGCTACACGCGCGACGGCGGCTTCACTTTAAGCTCCGACGGCCGGATCGTCACGAAGAACGGCAATCCCGTGCTCGGCGAACAGGGGCCCATCATCACCGGAGCAGGGGTGGTTACGATCTCGCCGAGCGGTGACGTGATGGTCGACAACGTCCCGGCCGAGCGCATCCGGGTCGTGAATTTTCCCAAACCATACAAGTTATCCAGATACGGCCATAATCTCTATGGCGCCACCGATGAAATTCGCCGAACCGCAACTCCGGTGGAGAATCCCAGCATCAGGGCCGGGGCGCTCGAGCGCTCCAATGTCAATCCGATAGAAGAACTGGTGTCGCTCATGGACGCCGAACGCACCTACGAGGCGCATCAGCGGATTATCGTCGGCTTGAACGAATCGCTCGACGCGGCCGTCAACGAGATAGCCCGCGCATAAACGAGACTGAACCGGATCGGAGGTCGCAATGCAGAGGTCTCTCTTCACCGGGGCCACCGGAATGACGGCCCAGCAGTTGAATCTCGACGTCATAGCCAACAACCTGGCCAATGTGAACACGACCGCGTTCAAGCGGAGCCGGCCCGGCTTTCAGGACCTGCTCTACCAGACGCTGCGCGCTCCGGGCTCGGTCTCCGCGCAGGGGCTCGAGGTGCCTACCGGCATACAGATCGGCCACGGTGTCGGCGTCGCCTCCGTGACGAAGCTGTTCCTGCAGGGGTCGTTCATCGAGACGGGGAACGCGCTTGACGTCGCGATCGAGGGAGACGGCTTTTTCCAGATCACACTTCCCGACGGCGAGATCGGCTACACGCGCGACGGCTCGTTCAAGCTGGACCGCGACGGCATCATCGTCTCGGCGGACGGATTCCCGCTCGAGCCCGAGATCACGATACCCGAGGACGCCATCGTCATAGCCATCGGCACCGACGGCACCGTCTCGGTCACACTCTCCGACGGGACTACCGACGAACTCGGGCAGATCGAACTCGCGCGCTTTATCAATCCGGCCGGTCTGCTGAGCCAGGGGCGCAACCTGTTTCGTGAGTCGCAGGCCTCCGGCGACCCGATCCTGGGGGTCGCGGGCGAAGACGGCGCGGGCACACTGAGACAAGCCTTTCTGGAAAGCTCGAACGTGTCCGTCGTGGATGAGATCGTACAGCTGATAGTCGCCCAGAGGGCTTTCGAGGTAAATTCATCGGTCATCCGGAGTTCGGACGAGATGCTCCAGACGGCCAACAACATGTCCCAATAGGCCGGGACAATATGCGGCGACAATAACTCCGGTATGAAATGAAAAAAAATATTGCCGTCTTCTGCAGTCTGCTGATTCTCGCCTCGTCGGCTGTCACGGCGCGCGCCGCGACAATCACGTTAAGGCGTGAGGCAAGCGTCGCCTCGGCCGTGGTATATCTCGGCGACGTCGCCGAGATCGCCGGCGTCGAATCGCAGGAGCGGGTTGAAAAACTCAGGTCCATCACGATCTGCTCGGCCCCACCGCCTGCCGATGTCCAGACATTAAGCGCGGGCGTCCTGGCCTCGGCCCTTAGGGCGTCGGGTGCCGATCTCACGGGCCTCGAGCTGGCGGGGCCCCCTCAGGTTGTTGTCACGCGCGAGCACGATCTCATTTCCATCGAGGAACTCGGGCGAGCCTTCTCCGGCCACGTATCCGAGCGCACGGGCTGGATGCAGCATTCATTCGTCGCAAAAGCGCCGAAGAATCTGCGTCCGATACCGGTTCCGACCGGCGAGCGCGTCGTGACGGCCGAGACAGCGGCCAACGAAGATTTTCACGGAAGCGTGCTCGCGCGTTTTCGGGTCGTAGTGGACGGCGAGCCGTACCGCGTGCTCGTCCACAGGTTCGGCGTCGAGCGCTATGTCGAGGCCCTTGTCGCCGCACGCAAGATTCCCCGCGGCCGATCCGTGAGCGCTGCGGATGTGGCCATAACGAAAATCGAGCAGTCGCTCGTCGGCGAAGGAAAGCTCACGAATGTCGGGCAGGCCGTCGGCCTCATGGCGGCACGAACCATCCAGGCCGGCATGGCGTTGCGGGCCGAAATGCTCAGGATGCCGCCGGTTGTGCGCAGGGGCGAATACAAGTCGGTCGTGTGCGGGGGAAATGGATTTCAGATAATGACGAGGGGCCGCGTGTTGGACAACGGCTCGACCAATGACGTCGTTCGTGTTCGACTTTCGTCCAGGAAGATAGTAAAGGCCGTCGTACTGGACTCCAAAACGCTGAAAATGGTCAGACAAGGAGAATGAGAGATGAGCAGCCCAGATGGAGCTTTCAGGCGCATGGTGCTCCGGATCAAGCCGGGGGCGGACACGCCACCCAAGCAGTTACCCCGAAAACTGTTTCTCGGGGTTCGCTTCAGGGGCAGTTCCGCCGTTCTGCGTCCGCTTACCAGGACGGAGGATCAAAAATGACCGCTCGAAAAAAAACGCATTTTGGGGTCCTCGCCTGCATGACGATGCTGGCGACGGCGGTCGTGGCGGGGCAGGGAGCCGCCCGGGCCGATTCGATATGGAAGAATGCGAGCACCAGACCCTCTTCGCTTTATTCCACAACCAAAGGCGAATACAAGATAGGCGACATCATCACCATCATGATCATCGAGAGCTTTGCCGCCTCCAGCAGGACCAGCACCGAGACCGAGAAAGAGACAGAACTCGATGTGGGGTTCGAGGGTTTTGACGATATCTTCGGAGCGACTCACATTTTCGGCAGGCCCATCGGTCTAGATCCCAGCTTCGGGGTCGATGCCGAAAGCGAATTCGAGGGAAGCGGCTCGTCCAGCCGCTCATCCACGGTGACCGGCACCGTCACCGGTCAGATCACCGAGATACTGTCCAACGGAAACCTGCGGATAGAGGCAAGCCAGAGGACGGTCATCAACGGCGAGAAAAACTCGGTGATCCTGCTCGGCACGATCAGGCCGCAGGACATCACCGCCCAGAACACCGTCCTATCGACCCAGATCTCCAACGCCGAGATAAGATACGAGGGCGTGGGCCCCCTGAGCACCGTGCAGAAGCGGGGAGTAGTCACGGAATTCCTTGAGTTCATATGGCCGTTTTAAGGTGAGCCCGATGGCAGGAAAAATGAAAATGAAATCGATTCTCACGATGGCGCTGGCATGTATGGTCGTTCTCGTATTCTCCGCGGCGGCGAGCCCGGCGGTCAGGCTGAAGGACATCGCCTTTATAAAAGGCGTCCGCAGCAATCAGCTTGTGGGCTACGGCCTTGTGGCCGGACTCAGCGGAACCGGCGACGGCAGACGGGTTGCGTTCACCACCCAGATGCTCGCCAACATGGTAAACCAGTTCGGAATAAGCATCGAGACCCGTCAGCTTCGGGCTGAAAATATCGCGGCGGTCATCGTGACGGCGGAACTGCCGGCATATACGAAGGAGGGGGCGCGAATAGACGCGACCGTCTCCGCAATCGGCGACGCCGACAGCCTGCGCGGAGGCACGCTCCTGCTCACCCCCCTGCAGGGAGCCGACGGCGCGGTTTATGCCCTGGCGCAGGGGCCGGTCTCCATCGGCGGATTCGAGACGACCGGGCGTCGAGGAGGCCAGGAAAAGCATCTGACCACCGGCGTCGTCTCGGGCGGCGTGCTCGTCGAACAAGAGGTCGCCTCGACGATCCTCTCCGATGACGATTATCTGACACTCTCGCTGAGACGTCCCGACTTCACCACGGCCGCGCATGTCTCGGACGCCATCAACGTCCGGTTCCATCAGATATGCTCCGAGGCCGTCGACGGCGGCACGATCAGGGTGGAGGTGCCGTCCAAGTACAGGAAAGAGCTGGTCTTATTCATCAGCGAAATGGAAGCGATACCCGTGGAAACGGATATCGCGGCGAAGATTGTGATAAACGAACGCACCGGCACCGTCGTGGTCGGGCAGGCCACCGTCATCAGGCCCGTGGCGATCTCCCACGGTGATATCCGAATAATCATCGGCGGGCCCGGAGGCGAAGAACAGGGTCCGGCGACCCCGACCGAGGGCCATATCGCTCAGATAAGCGGCGCGGACGCCGGCGAAGTCGCAGCCGCCCTGAACGACCTCGGCGTGACGCCGCAGGACATGGTCGCCATTTTCCAGGCGATCGACCGCGCAGGCGCCCTCGAGGTGCGGCTCGAACTGATGTAGCGAATCGGTATCGAATGAAACCGTTCTCGCAGGAGGCCGCGATTCCATTCGCAGGAGGCGCATAACGAAAGGCACGGATTTTCGGATGAACCAATTCGACATCGCGTCGGCGGGCATCGAGCGGGCGGGCATAGGGCAGACCGACCTGAAACTCAACTATCTTCGCGCGTCCGGTGACGATTCCGATCCCGAGCGGCTGCGCGGGGCCGCCCGCGAGCTCGAGGCCTATTTCATCCATGTGCTCATCAGGGAAATGCGCAAGGCTATCCCGCCGAACCCCCTGTTTGGCGGGGGAAAAGCCGAGGAGATATTCCAGGATTTTCTCGATGAGGAGATTGCGGCCGAAATGGCCAAAACCAACCAGCTTGGTCTCGCCGATCTTATTTTCGATAGCATGGCGGATATTCTAAAGGACAAGGGCGGAAATGCCGATAATTAGCTTTAGAAGAAAGGAATATGCCGATGCACAGAGCAGTCGACGATCTCGCGCGCGTGCTTGAAAGGCAGATAGGGAACTACGCCGACCTCAAGCGCCTGATTCTGGAAAAACGTAAAACCATAACAACTAACGACTTAAAGGGTCTGGCCGATGTCACGCTCCGAATCGAGGCGCTCGTTGCCGCCAACAACAAGATCGAAATCGGCCGCATGCAGCTCGTAAAGAAAATGGCAGAGGAACTCGGCCTGTCCGGCGCCAAACCGACGCTCGCCCGCATTGCCCGCTGTTTCGATGGGCCCGCCCGCGAGAAATTGTTCGATCTCAGGCGGCGCGCCACCGAGGCCATAAATGAGGTACAGCGTCAGAATCGAATAAACGCCGAAATGCTGAAGTACAACGCCGAGCTGCTGGATTCGGTGCTGCGCAGCCTGGTGGAGGCCGATTCATGCGAGCCCACATACGGCAGCACCGGCAGAGCGAAGGGCAAGAGCGTTTCGGTTTCCCTGCTTGACCAACAGGTCTGATTTTTTTCGGAGAATTTTCCAATGGCCGCAAGCCTGTTTTCGATGCTCTCGATGGGCGCGAACGCGCTCCAGACTCAACAGATAATGCTCAACATCGCCGGGCAGAACGTGGCCAACGCCGCCACCGAGGGCTACACCCGCCAGCGTGGCGACATCCTGCAGCAGCCCGACGTGCGCGTAGGCGGACTGCTATTCGGGCTCGGCTCGAATGTCGACCTCATCGAACGCATTCGCGAGAGCCTCATAGACGACCGGTTCCGGCGCGAAAACTCGGTGCTCGGCGAATTTGCGATCAGGATGGACTTTCTCAGCCAGCTCGAGGATATCCTCTCCGAGCCCTCGCAGGAGGGCATCGCGCATACTCTTTCAGGATTCTTCGACGGCTTCCAGGAGCTTGCGAACAACCCGGAAAACGAAGGCGTCCGCTCGTCCGCGCTCGGCGCGGGTATTTCGCTGTCCGACGCTTTGAATCTGTCCTTTGAACTCGTAGACCGTCTGCGGACGAACATGAACGAGTTCATCCGGAGCACCGCCAGCGAGATCAACCGGCTCGCCTCGGAAGTCGTTGAGATCAACCGCAAGATTGTTTCCACCGAACTCGGCACGGGCCTCTCGAATGCGTCCCGCGATGCGCGCGACCGCCTCCTGAACGAGCTCTCAGAGCTGGCCAATGTCGAAATCCGCCGCAACGCCAACGGAACGGTCAATGTGTTTCTGGACGGATACGGTATCGTGCAGGATTTCTCGTTCAACCCGATCGACGTACGGTTCAATCCCAGTCTCGATCCGGCGCGGGCCGATTTCTTCGAGATCGTCGCCGTCAGCGGCGGCAACCGGCCCCTCAACATAAACGGCGGGCGCCTGCGCGGATACATCGATATTCGTGACGGAGTGGCCACCAACCAGATCTCGGGCGATCTCAATACGCTGGCGCTGACGCTTATCGAGGAAGTAAATCGCATCCACAGCCGCGGCCAGGGGCTGGTCCAATTCCAGTCGCTGACTTCCGAGTTCTCGGTGGCCGATCCCGACGTGGCGCTGGACAGCGCTGGCCTGCCGTTTACGCCCGTTGACGGAAGTTTCTTTCTCGCCGTCTACGACAGCCAGAAACAGCTTCTCGAACAGCATGAGATTACAATCGACGCCGACGTCGACACGCTCAACACCGTGGCCGCACAGATCAACGCGGCGTTCGCGGCCTCCGGAGCGTTGACGGCGACCGTCACGGCAGGCAACGAGCTGATGATCGCGACCGCGGCGCCGGACACAACCTTCTCGTTCGTTAGCGACGACACGCAGGCGGGCGACAACAGCGATTTCCTCCTTGCCATGGGGCTGAACGCATTTTTCACGTTCGATCCCACGGCCGACGCCGCCGCCACGATAGAGGTTTCTCCAATGATTATGTCGGACGTAGCTCTCATTGCGGCGGGCCGCTCGACGGGGCCGGGCGACAACAGTAACGCTCTCGAGATCGCGCAGCTGCGCAACGCGCCGGTGCTCGGTGCGAACGGCACCGCGACCGTCGAGGAATTTTTCCAGATGACGACGATTTCGCTCGGATTCACGACCCGGCAGGCGATCGACAGGGTCGAAATACAGTCCGGCGTGGTCGCCGGCGTGGCGAATCTCCGAGACTCCATCTCCGGCGTCTCGCTCGATGAAGAGGGCGTGAACATGATCCGCGCGCAGCAGGCATTCGAGGCGTCGGCGCGGTTCATCGCGGCCGTGAGCGAAATGCTGGATATTCTCCTGAGCGAGGTTGGATAACGGGAATCATTAATCGGCTTCGGGCACATGCCCGGACTTACAGGTAAATGGGAAAGAGGAGGTGAATCGGGTTGGTCTCGCGAATATCGAATCCGATTCTCGTAAACACGGCTCTCCGCAACCTGCAGACGTCGCTGCGCAACCTGCAGGAAAGCCAGGAAATCCTCGCGACGGGCCTCAAGATACGCAGACCGTCGGACGATCCTCTCGGCGCGGCCACCGTGCTCAGGCTGCGGGCCGAGATAATCGAGCTGAACAGGTTCATTGCAAACATCGACCGAGGCGAATCATTCGTGAAGGCCACCGAGGGCTCACTCGGCGGCGTCAACGACATCCTTCTCGAGCTGCGCGAGATAGCCGTCACCGAGGCGAACGACACCTCGAATGCGACTGCGCGCGCGGCTGCGGCGATGCAGGTCGATGCGATCATACAGCAACTGCTGCAGGAGGCCAACTCGGACTTCGGAGGGCGCCGCCTTTTTGCGGGGCACCAGACCGAGACGGCGCCGTTTGCGCAGACGGGCGCCGGCGTGGAATACCTCGGCGATGACGGCCTGATATTCGAGGAGATCGGGCCGAACAACGTGATCACAATAAACATACCCGGCAGCACCGCCTTCAGCACATTCACCGGGCAGGTCGTAGGAGACAAGGACCTGAATCCCGACATCAGCGCCGGCGGGGCATTAGATACGCCGCTGGCCCAGCTCAACGGCGGAAGCGGCGTGCAGCCGGGAATCATCGAGATCACAGACGCCACGGGCGCAACGGCCGCGATCGACCTGACGGCGGCCGTAACGATCGGCGACGTGATCGCGGCCATTAATGCGGCCGCCGCGATAAACGTGACCGCCTCCATCAGCGACGACGGAACCGGACTCATGATAACGGACAATACGGTCAACCCGACGGCGCCGCTTACAATAACGGAAGACCCGCTCGCCGTACCGGCTACGACGACGGCCGCGGACCTGGGGATACTGGGAAGCTCGATTGGAGCGCTGCTGGGCACGGATCTGGACCCGGCCATCGAAGGCTCGGCCGCGACGGCGGGCACATTGCTGGCCGACCTCAACTTCGGCGCGGGCGTCGATCTCGCTCCCGGCACGTTTGACATAACCGACCGCGACGGCAACACCGTCACCGTAGATGTCTCCGGCGCGACCACAGTCGGCGACGTGGTCGCGGCGATAAATGCGCTTACCGGTCCCGGCTTCAACG
>CBDUSG010000106.1:0-8402 GCA_965369575.1 uncultured bacterium
ACACGTTGCCCCTCGAAGATTTAAGATAGCCGTTCTCCGCGTGCATCCGTCTCTTCAGCCTGGTTTCCTGTGCTGCATGTCCGTAGCAATGCGTGACCTTGAGCGAGCGGAGAGGTTGTGCTAATATAGCTGGGCCTCTGGAAAAATTACCTATGAAACGCTTGCTTTCCTTTCTCAAATCGCCCGAATTTCTGCGGGTCGCGGCCGTCTTTGTCCTGGCCCTCGCCGTCCGGATGGCGTATCTTTACGAAATCCTTGACAACCCGTTCTTCCGACATCTGATGCTCGACGAGAGCGCATACGACCGGTGGGCCAGGCGGATCGCGGCCAGCGAGTGGCTCGGCAAGGAAATCTTCTATCAGGACCCGCTCTACCCATATTTTCTCGGCGTCATATATTCGGTGATCGGCCGCGATTTCCTGTGGGTGCGCGTGATTCAGCTGCTCATCGGCTCGATGACATGTGCGCTCATCTACCTGATGGGAGCCTCGTTCTTCGACCACAAAACCGGGATGGCTGCGGGTGTCATCGCCGCGCTATACAGGCCGTTCTTCTACTATGAGGCGATGTTCCTGAAAACGTTCCTGGGCGTTTTCCTGCTGTGCGCGCTTCTTCTGCTCCTGACGCAGGCTCGGTCGAAACGCTCGTTTTTCCTTTGGGTCGCAGCCGGGCTCCTGCTCGGGCTTCTCTCGCTGGTGAGGGCGAACAGCCTGGCGCTCGCCGGCGGAGTCGTGCTGTGGCTCTTCGTGACAAAACGAGAAGACGAGCCGACGAGCCGCAAGGCGATAGCCGCAGCCGGCTTTTTCGCCGGGCTATTGATAGTCCTTTGCTCGGTATTCGCGAGGAATTACATTGTCGGAAAGGACGTGGTGCTGCTGACCTCGCAGGCGGGACAGAACTTTTTCATCGGCAACAATCCGGGGAACGACAACGGCCGGTACCAGCCGCCCATCTACGTGAGGCCGCATCCCAAATACGAGCAGCAGGATTTCCTCTCCCGTGCCGAGTTCCTGGCAAAACGAAGGCTCATGCCCTCGGAGGCGTCGGCGTTCTGGTTCGGCAGGACGTTCGACTATATTGCGAAGAGGCCGCGGCACTGGCTCGGGCTGATGTGGACGAAGTTTCGGCTCTTCTGGAACTGGTACGAGGTTCCCGACAACCAGAACTTCTATTTCTTCGGCCGATATTCACGCCTGCTTCGGCTGCCTCTGCCCAATTTCCATGCGGTTGCCGCGCTCGGCTTGGCAGGCATGGCGCTGTGTCTCCGGCAATGGAAAAAACTGTTGCTCCTGTACCTTGCCGTCATCCTCTATTCGGCCACGGTGGTCGCATTCTACGTGTTCGGGCGGTACAGGCTGCCGGTCGTCCCGCCGTTGATATTGTTCGCCGCGGCCGCGGCGGCGTCCCTGCCCGAGATGATCGCGCAGAAAAAATTCCTCAAACTGGGCGCGACTGCGGCGCTCACGGTCGCGCTGCTCGGCTTTCTGGGGATGGATGTCACCCCGGAGGATTATGCCATAGATCGCGCCAATGCGCACTGCCGCCTCGGAGACACTTATCTGAAGGAGAAAAGACCGGACGACGCGATCTCGGCGTTCGACACGGCCCGGAAGATAGCCCCCATCTACTGGGCCGCATATTATGGGCTCGGTCAGTCCTACGAACGGAAGGGCGATTTCGACGCCGCGCTCGACAACTACAGGTCGGCAAGAAGGTACAACCCCGGCAGCGTCGATCCTCACATCCGCATGGGGCACATTTATTTCCAGACGCAGAGATATGAACAGAGCGCGGAGCAGTACCGGAGGGCGCTGAAATACAAGCCGAACCGTCCCCATTTGCATCGCCTGCTGGCGAACATCTACAAGCTGCAGGGTGACGACGAGCGGGCCGCGGCGCATCTTCGGAAGCTGCAGGAACTGGGCATCATGCAGGAGTCGGGGGAATAAGCCGGATTTTGTCAGGCCGCGCCGGCCTCGATGCGCTCGGCTATGGCGGCTCCCATCTCGCGGGTCCCCGCTGCGCGTGAACCATCGCCGTCCGCCCTCAAATCGGCCGTCACACGGTCGCCGGCCTCCAGCACGTCGGCGATCGCGCTCTCCAGCCGCCGGGCGGCCCCGGGGTCCCCGATGTGATCGAGCATCATGACGGTCGAGAGCAGGATGCCCGTCGGATTCGCCTTGTTCTGGCCGGCGATGTCGGGGGCGCTGCCGTGGGTGGCCTCGAAGACGGCGCAGTCATCTCCGATGTTCACGCCCGGCGCGACGCCCAGCCCGCCGATGAGGCCCGCCGCGAGGTCCGAGATTATGTCGCCGTACAGATTCGGGAGCACGAGCACGTCGTATTGCTCGGGAAATTGAACGAGCTGCATGCACATGTTGTCGACGAGTTTGTGCTCGTAGGCGACGCCGGGATACTTTTCGCTCACGTCGGCGGCGACCCTCATGAAAAGGCCATCGGTATACTTCATGATGTTGGCCTTATCTATCGCGGTCACCTTCTTCCTGCCGTTTTTCAAGGCATATTCGAAGGCGAACGTGACGATCCGCTCGGAGCCCTTGACCGAAATGGGTTTGATGCTGATGCCGGTGTCGCATCCGAGCTCGACGCCCTTGTGCTCTTTCAGGAAGGAGAGCAGAGGGTTGTCCTCGCCGCAGCTCTCCATGAACTCGATGCCTACGTAGAGGTCCTCGGTGTTCTCGCGTACGACGACGAGGTCGATGGATTCGGGATTTGAGATGCGGCTGCGGATGCCCTCGTAATACCTGCATGGGCGCACGCAGGCGTACAGGTCGAGCGTGCGGCGGAGTTCGACGTTTACGCTTCGAAAGCCCTTGCCGACCGGCGTCTCGACCGGTCCCTTGAGAGCGACCCCATTGCGTCTTATCGAGTCGATCACACGGTCGGGCAGCGGTTTGCCTTCTCGTTCGATGACGCCGGCGCCCGCCTGCTGCACGTCCCAATCGATGTCGACGCCGAGCGCCGACACGCAGCGTTTCACGACCTCGGCGATCTCGGGCCCGACTCCGTCGCCGGGTATGAGGGTGATCGTGTGACGCATTGCGGCCTCACAAACAGACGTCGACGTCGAAGTCGCCGGCCTCGAGCAGCTCGCGCACGCGCTGGAGAAACTGTATCGACGTCGCGCCGTCGACGATGCGGTGGTCGTAAGAAAGACACAGATACACCATCGGACGGACCGCTATGGCGTCGTCTATGACGACGGGGCGCTTCTGTATCCTCTCGACGCCGAGTATCGCGGCCTGCGGCTGGTTTATTATCGGGGTCGACAGGATCGCGCCGTAGGTGCCCGGGCTGGTGACGCTGAAAGTGCCCCCCTGTATCTCTTTCAGGCCGAGCCGCCCCTCTCGCGCCCTGCGCGCCAGCGAATCGATCGCCCTGGCCAGAGCCTCGATATCCAGCCGGTCGGCGCCGCGGATGATGGGCGTCATCAGCCCGCGCTCGGTCTGCACCGACACCCCGATGTTGTAGTACCGCTTGATGATTATCCTCTCGCCCTCGAGCGTCGAGTTGAGATACGGAAATTCCGTCAACGCCTGCACCGTCGCGGCAATGAAAAACGGAAGATATGTCAGCGAAATGCCGTGCTTTTGGCGGAACGCCCCTTTGTTCTCGTCGCGCAGCGAGGCGACGGCCGACATATCGGCCTCGGCGACGGTGGTCACATGAGGCGATGTGCGCTTGCTGCGCACCATGTGTTCGGCGATGGCCTTGCGCATGCCTTCGAGCGGAATCGCCTCCTCGAGTTCATCGAGCGGTCTCTCGGCCGGCTTCGGGGCCGGGGGCGCTTTCTTTTTCGCCGCCGCCTTCGCCGGCGCGGCCTCTGCGCCTCGCTTCCTGGCGGCGATGCGATCCAGCAGATCGTCCTTCGTCACGCGCCCGTCGAGACCGCTGCCCTCGATCTCGGCGAGGTCGATCCCGTGCTCTCGCGCCATGCGGCGCACGAGCGGAGACGATTTCGTGCGGCGTCTCTCGGCTGCGGTCTCGGCCCCCGCGCGAACGGTCTCCGTCGATGCGGCCTCGGCCGCGGGTTCCGGTTTTGTCTCCGCCGGAGCGGGTTCCTTCGCTGCCGGCTCTTCTCTCTTTTCCGGCTCGGCGGGTTTTTCGGCCGGCTCTTCCTTAAGTTCCTCATCGGGCGCGGCAATTATTGCCAGCAGGCCGCCGACCTCGACCTCGTCGCCCTCCTCGGCCAGTATCTTTCGGAGAATCCCGGCCGCAGGCGCCGGAATCTCGACGTTGGCCTTGTCGGTCTCGACTTCGACCAGCGGCTCGTCGACCTCGATCTCATCGCCGACCTGCTTGAGCCAGGTGACGATCGTTCCGCTGACTACGGTCTCGCCGATCTCGGGCATAACGACTTCAAAGGGCATTGCGGCCTCCTGGTACTGTTTGCGTAAGTTACCCCCCACACGACACCAGAGGGTATTCAGTTGGTTCTTTTGAACGTTCCCCCCTTTTTTCGTAAAGGGGCAAAGGGAGCATTTAAGATCAGCGGGGTCGCCATACGAATCCTTTCAAAAAAGCATTAATACTCGATCGCGCGGTTGACGGCGGCGATAATTTCGTCTTCGTCCGGAAGGTAGAATTTCTCCAGCGAAGGACTGTACGGTATCGGCGTATCGGGCGCGGCCACGCGCAGGATCGGCGCGTCAAGATATTCGAACAATTCTTCTGAAAGCAACGCGGCGATCTCGGCCCCGATGCCGAGTGTCTTGTGGTCCTCATAAACGAGGACGGCCCGGTTCGTCTTTCGGATCGACGCGTAGATGGTCTCTTTGTCGAGCGGCATGATGGTCCGCAGATCGATCAGCTCGACGGAGAGGTCCTCGAGCTTCTCGATCGCGCTCTTGCAGTGCATCACCATCGAGCCATAGGTGACAATCGTCACGTCATCGCCCTGCTGCAGAACGTTCGCCTTGCCGATCGGCACAATGTAGTCCTCTTCCGGTATTTCATCCTTGGCGCGACGGTACAGGTATTTCGGCTCGAAAAAGATGACGGGGTCCTCGTCGCGGATCGCCGCCTTGAGCAGTCCCTTGGCGTCATAGGCCGAGGAGGGGACGACGACCTTGAGGCCGGGTGTGCGAGCGAACCATGCCTCCGGGCTCTGCGAGTGATAAAGACCACCGTGCACACCGGCCGCCGAAGGCGCGCGCACGACCATGGGAGCGCTCATCTCTCCGGCCGTGCGGTAGCGCAGGGTCGCCGTCTGGTTCACGATCTGGTCGAATCCGCACGTAATGAAGTCGGCGAATTGTATCTCGGCGACAGGTCGAAAGCCCATGATGCCCATGCCGAGTGCGACGCCGATTATGGCCGATTCAGATATCGGCATGTCGACGACGCGGTACTCTCCGAACTGTTCGAAAAGCCCCTCGGTCGCTTTGAAAGCGCCGCCGTACTCGCCGACGTCCTCTCCGATGACGACGACGGACTCGTCACGCTCCATCTCCTCTTTCATCGCGAGGCGAATCGCCTCGACCATTGTGGTCTCGGCCATATGTCAGAGTTCCCCGTCGGTCGCGAACACGTGCGTAAGCGCGTCTTGTCCCGGCGGATAATCGCTCTCGTTGGCGAACCGCACGGCTTCATCAAGAATCTTCGCGATCTTTTCAACCATTTCCCGCTCGATTTCCTCGGTCAGCAGGCCCTTGTCCGTCAAGAACTTTCGGTACATCGTGATCGGGTCCTTCTTCTCCCATTCTTCCCTTTCCTGGATCGGCTGATACTTGGCCTCGTCATGCTCCGAGTGGCCCTTCATGCGGTAGGTCATGCACTCGATGAGTGTCGGGCCGCCGCCCGCGCGCGCTTTCTCGACGGCCTTTTCCATTTCGTCGTGTACGGCGAAAACATCGTTGCCGTCGATCTGGACCCCTTCGAATCCGTACGACTGCGCCCTGTCCGAAACGCAGCAGATGGCCATCTGCCTTTCCAGCGGCGTCGAGTAGGCGTACTGGTTGTTCTCGCACACCAGTATTAATGGAAGCTTCTGGACGCCGGCGAAATTCAGGCCCTCGTGGAAATCGCCGCGGTTCGAGCCGCCCTCGCCGAAAAAGCTGACGGCGACGCTGTCGGAGCCGCGCACCTTGAACGCGAAAGCCACCCCGGCTGCGATCGGGATCGTCGAGGCCAGGATGCTGGTCGGCGGGATTATTCCCAGCTCCCTGCTGCCGACGTGCAGGAACGAGTCGCGGCCCTTCGACGCGCCAGTCTCCTTGCCGAGTATCTGCGCCATCAGCGTCTTCGGCTCCATTCCCTTTATGAGGTACGCGCCGAGGTCGCGGTGCACAGGCGAGATGACGTCGTCTTTGCGCAGATGCTCGCACGTGCCGGCCGGTATCGCTTCTTGCCCGGTCGAGAGAAAAAGGCCTCCGAGGATTTTTCCCTGGCGGTACAGGATCGAAAGGCGGTCCTCGAAATGCCTCGTCAGCAGCATGTTGTAGTGCAGCCTGAGCAGCTCGTCGTTCGGGTGGTCTATCGCAGGCATACGTTTTGATCCCCAAGTGGATTCAGAATATGCGGGTAAGCATCAAAATTCAATAAATTATAGCAGGGCGCGCCGTTTTCGGCAAGCATCGGGGGCTTCGGCCCGGCGCGTAAGCGGGCGACGGCAGTCTGCGAACGGCTTGACTTTACATTTGGATTAATTTATGTTATGATATAACCTACGTTATTGTCTGGGTTTATTGGGTGCTTCTTTTTGAGATGGAAGGCGCCGACGCCGGCTGCGGGGAGAAAAAGGGTTCCCCGGGCCGTCGGAACGGCTTCCATTCAGGGGTGATAGGTATGTTTCGGGCTGATGCAGGCGCGTCTTTGCGGGCATATCAGGTGCGCATAAAAGACGAGTATCTGGATGAATTGTATCTATTTGACGCGGGATCGGTCGAGCAAGAAATCTTATCGAGGGCCGAGGAGGGTTTCCTCTGCGTTGTGACCGACCGGCCGGAATCGATCTTTTTGAAACTGGGCGCGGCGGTTAAGTCGGTTACTTATATGGGCCCTCTGGTCGATCTGCCGGAGCAGTTGGAGGGGCACGCGACCCACTGGGTGACACAGCGATCGCCAATGCTGCGAGAGGTCGACGGTCCTGCCTGGCCGGACAATGCGTGGCAGGGCATCAGAGTGTATGCCGCTCGAGCCCGCGACCTGATGATCAGCCTGGGCCTGCTGCTCGTCCATCCTCTCTCACACGCCGCCGGCCATTTGATGAAAAAAGCGTCGCGAATCCGCGCAATTCGCGCCCCGAGAGCGAGCGAGGAGCGGCCGTAGCCGATATCGCCTCAATCGGCCGCTTACCGATATCGCCCTCAATAAGAACCTGCCTCAATCGGACTCCACCTGAGCCCCGGACCGCATTCGCCGGCGCGATCCTCGACCCGCGCAGACGGCCGTTATTCGATTTTCTTTATGCAGTCGAGGCGGAATGTGCGCCGTTCGCCCCGCAGATGGCAGAAGGCGACCACTTTTGGACGGCCGCCCGATTCGTTGATGCTAATCGGTGTGATTTCGCGGACGGTGGTCTTGCCGCTGCCGCTCCGGTATTCGATCCGGACGGATGACCCGCTTCCCATGGCCTTTTTCACCAGTTCGAGCGTCTGTGGCGACACTCCGGCGTCTGAGGACGCGCCGAACCGGAAAAATGGGCCGTGATGCGCCGACAGCTCGCCCAGCGTCATGTTCCAGCCCGCGCCGATCCACCCGAGGCAGCGATCGAATACGCCGGCGACGTACCCGGCGTCGGCCAATGCCCGATGGTGCTCGCCCTCGGCGACTCCGAGCTTAGCGACGAGCGACTCGAGGCCGTGGCCGCCGAGAGCGGGAAAAGTCGATCGCGCCAGCTGAAGCGTGCAAAGGATCGGGTTGCTCGAATGCGCGATTTTGTTGCGGGCGAAGGCTGCATCGAAAAAACCGATGTCGAACGGGGCGTTATGCGCGATCAGCACGAAGTCGCCGAAAAAGGCGAGAATTTCGGTCAGAACGGCCGCAAACGGCGGGCAGGAGGCGACGTCGGCGTCCGTGATTCCATGGATGGCCGTGGCATCTTGCGGTATCGGGCGCCCGGGATTAATGAGCCGCTGATACTCGCCCGAAATGCCTTCGCGGCCGAACCTGACGGCGCCGACTTCGACGACCGCGTCGGCCTGCGGATCGAGGCCGGTCGTCTCGACGTCGAAGGCGACGAAAGTCAACTCGGCCAGCCGCCTGTCGTTGGATGGATCCAAATCCGATATGACCCCAGTGTCGTGTCAACCGTATATTGTTGTTTTCAGCGAGCCGAAAAGCGGTTAGTTGCAAGGCGCATGAGCGCAGGACTAGCCATAGCTAGTTCGAGCGAATGCAACACAGCAGATGACCGCTTATCGACTCGCCCGGAGGGAGTC
>CBDUSG010000107.1:0-8378 GCA_965369575.1 uncultured bacterium
GGCGTACAGCCGATGCTCGTCCGCAGCGGACTCGAGATCGAGGGGAGCCACGACGTCATCGTCGGCCGCAGCAACATTGTCGGCAAGCCCGTCGCCGCCATTCTCGTTCAAAAGGCCAAGAACGCCAACGCGACGGTCACGATCTGCCACTCGCGCACGAAGAACCTCGCCGAGATCACGCGGCAGGCCGACATTCTGATCGCGGCCATAGGCGTGCCCGAGTTCGTCAAGGCCGACATGGTCAAAGAGGGCGCGGCAGTCATCGACGTCGGCGTCAACCGCGTCGACGACCCGACTCGTGAAAAAGGTTTCAGGCTTTGCGGCGACGTCGACTTCGAGGCCGTCAAGGAAGTTGCGGGCGCGATTTCGCCGGTTCCCGGCGGCGCGGGCCCGATGACCATCACGATGCTGCTCCACAACACGATCCGGGCGGCCAAGATGAAGCACGGCATAGCTTAAAGTGTTATCGATATTACAGTTGAAGATAGGCGTGTCGTAGTACAATATTAGTTTGGGAGATGACCCGGACGGAGGTTAAAGACCAGTGATAATGGGCGAAAGAAAGCCTTTGAGCGAGATCAGAGAGATGCTCGGCGGCTACAAGAAAGTCCTGGTTCTCGGATGCCGCACCTGCGTCGCCGTCTGCATGGCCGGCGGCGACAAAGAGGTGGAACTGCTCGCCTCGCAGCTCAGGATCGCGGCCAAAAAGGACGGCGAAGAGCTGGAGATCGTCGAGGACTCCGTCGAGCGCCAATGCGACCTCGAATACATCGAGCCGCTCCGGGAAAAGGTCGAGCAGTGTGATGTCGTGCTCTCGATGGCCTGCGGATGCGGCGTGCAGTTCATGGCCGAGCTGTACTCCGACAAACCGCTGCTTCCCGCCATAAACACCGATTTTATAGGAGTAACCGAGCGCACCGGCGTCTGGACCGAGCGTTGCGGACAGTGCGGAAACTGCGTGCTCCATCTCACCGGAGGCATCTGCCCGATCGCTCGATGCTCCAAGACGCTGCTCAACGGCCCATGCGGCGGCTCGCAGGAGGGCAAGTGCGAGATCGCGCCGGATGTCGATTGCGCGTGGCAGCTCATATACGACCGCATGGCGCGCCTGGGCCAGCTCGAAAGGCTCGAAGAGGTGATTCCTCCGAAGGATTGGACGACCAGCCGCGACGGCGGGCCACGCAAGATAATCAGGGAGGACGTGATGGACGACGTGAAGGAGGAAGCGGCCAAATGAAGGCGGGCAGCAATTTAGAGCGTATCCTGACCGAAGGCAAATTCGCGGTCACGGCCGAACTCGGCCCGCCCAAAAGCGCAGACGTCGAGGCTGTGCAGAAAAAGGCCGACCTGCTCAAAGGGCACGTCGACGCCGTCAACATAACCGACAACCAGACGGCGATAGTGCGCATGTCGAGCGCAGGCGCGGCGAAGCTGACGCTTGATATGGGCCTCGAGCCCGTCATGCAAATGGTCTGCCGCGACCGCAACCGTATCGCGATCCAGAGCGACATGCTCGGCGCATACGCGCTCGGAATCCGCAACCTGCTTTGCCTGACGGGCGACCACCAGAAATTCGGCAACCATCCGACTTCGAAGAACGTGTTCGATCTCGACTCGATTCAGCTTCTCGACATGATGCGCGGCATGCGCGACAATAAGGTGTTCCAGTGTGGTGACGAAATACGCAACACCAAAAAAGCGCCCATCGTCGAGCCCAGACTTTTCCTGGGAGCCGCGGCGAACCCCTTTGCCCAACCATGGGAATACCGCGCGACCCGGCTGGCCAAAAAGGTCAAAGCCGGCGCGGACTTCATACAGACCCAATGCATATTCGACGTGCCGCGATTCAAGGAATGGATGAAAGAGGTCGTCGACCGCGGCCTGCACGAAAAGACCCACATACTTGCGGGAGTCATGCCGGTCAAGTCTGCGGGACAGGTCAACTATATGAAGAAGAACGTGGCGGGAATGCTGATTCCCGACTCGCTCGTCGACAGGATGAAGGGAGCAGACGACCCGAAGGCGGAGGGTATCGACTTCGTGGTCGAACTGATAGATGAAGTAAGACAGATAGAGGGCATTCGCGGCGTGCACATAATGGCGGTCGAATGGGAGGCTATGGTGCCAACGATCGTCGAACGCGCCGGCCTGCTTCCCAGGCCCTGACGCCGGCGCCGAGTCGGCGCGGACCTTGGATGCTTCGCATCCTTGACCTGGCAGGATTGGAGGAGTAATAGAGAAGAGATCGGCGATTTGCAAAGCAAATCGACAATCTCACAATGTCCCCGGCGACTCGCCGGCTCTCTCTGCTTCTTTCTATCTCTTTCCGAAAAGAGATAGAAAGAAGAGAAAAAATTGGAGAAACTCCAAAGAGGAGTTTGGGTTGAATCAACCGGGTTATTTTGGTATAATCTCGTGGTTTTTTAAGCTCTTTGACGGGCTTAATCAAGATAAATCCCGGCTGATTGCTTGACAAGGAGAGTCAAATGAAAGAAAGGTCTATAGATAAGGCCGCTCAACAGATGTTGGACAAGGCCGAGAGCGACGGAGTGACCACCGCATTCGATCGCTCCGACCAGCAGGCGCCCCACTGCGGGTTCGGCGAGCTGGGCTTATGCTGCCAGGTGTGCTATCTCGGGCCCTGCCGCATCGACCCGCTCGGCAAGGGGCCCCAGCGCGGCGTCTGCGGCATCAACGCCGACGCCATTGTGGCGCGCAACATAGTGCGCTCGATCGCCGTCGGCGGCTCCGCGCACTCCGATCACGGTCGCGACATCGCCCACAATCTTCACATGACCGCCAACGGCAAGACGCAGGGCTACGAGATCAAGGATCCGAAAAAGCTCATGTCCGTGGCGCAGGAAATCGGCATCGACGTCTCCAGCGGCGACATCAACAAGATCGCCGACGAGGTCGCCCTGATGTGCATGGGCCAGTTCGGCCAGCAGCAAGGCGAGCTTTTCTTCACCTCGCGCGCGCCGGACAAGCAGAGAGAGCGCTGGCGCAAGACGAAAGTGATGCCGCGCGGCATCGACCGCGAGGTCGTCGAGCTGCTCCACATGGTCCACGAGGGCATGGATGCCGATTACAAGAACCTGCTGATGTTCGGCATCAAGGCGGCGCTCGGCGACGGATGGGGCGGCTCGCAGATAGCGACCGATCTTTCCGATATTCAGTTCGGCAGCCCCGTTCCGGTACGCTCGAAAGTCAACCTCGGCGTTCTGGGAGAGAAGGCGGTCAACATCATCGTCCACGGGCACGAGCCGACGCTCTCGGAGATGATCGTCAAGGTCGCCCGCAGCCCGGAGATGAAGGAGCTTGCAAAGAAAAACGGCGCGGACGACATTATCGTGGCCGGCATATGCTGCACGGCAAACGAGATACTCATGCGCCAGGGGGCTCCCGTGGCCGGCAACTTCCTCCACCAGGAGCTCGCAATAGTTACGGGCGCGGTCGAGGCCAAGGTAGTCGACGTCCAGTGCGTCATGCCGTCGCTCGCCGAGGTGAGCAAGTGCTACCACACCAAGCTGATCACGACCAGCAAAAAAGCGCGTATTCCCGGCGCGATACACCACGAATTCCAGGAAGAAAAGGCGCTCGACATCGCCAAGACGATCGTTACCGAGGCCATCGAGAACTATGCGAACCGCCGGGCCGAACGCGTGGACATACCCAAAGTGAGCGCCGAGATGGTCGCCGGATTCACCGTCGAAAACATTTTCTACAACCTCGGCGGAAAGTTCCGGCCGTCGTACAGGCCTTTGAACGAAGGCATGATCAACGGCCGCCTGCGCGGCGTGGTCGGCGTGGTCGGCTGCAACACCACCAAGGTCACGCAGGACTTCAACCACCTGAGCTTCGTCAAAGAGCTCATCAAGCACGACGTCCTGGTGGTCTCCACGGGCTGCGCCGCCAACGGGCTCGCCAAGTACGGCCTGCTGCAGCCCGAAGCCGCTCTCGAGCTTTGCGGGCAGGGCCTGAGGGAAATCTGCGTGGCGGTCGGCATTCCGCCCATCCTGCACCTCGGCTCCTGCGTCGACAACTCGCGCATACTCGACGCGTGCGTCGAAATGGTCAAGCAGGGCGGCATCGGAAACGACCTCAGCCAGCTCCCGGTAGCGGGCGCGGCCCCCGAGGCGATGTGCGACAAGGCCGTCTGCATCGGCTTCTACGTGGTCGCCTCCGGCATCACGACCTACTACAACCCGCCGTTCCGCGTGCACGGCAGCAAGGCCGTGCTCGAGTACCTGACCGAAGGCATCGAGGAAGATTTCGGAGCACACTTCATCTTCGAGCCCAATCCGGTAAAGGCCGCCAAGGCGATCATCGCGCACCTCGACAAAAAGCGCGAGGCGCTAAAGCTCAAGCCGATGATGTATCCTCCGAGGAACGGAGAAACCGGAAGCGCCGCGAAAAAAGAGGCCGCGGCGAAAACCGGCTAGAGAAAGCGACGGGCGCGCCGCCCGAGCGAGACCTCGCGCGACCGCCCCTGATTGAATAAACGGCTCGATTTGGCCAAGGAGTGAACCCATGGCGGGAAGTACGGTAGTAAGGCCGAAGCTCTGCACGGCGTGTAAGACGTGCGAGCTGCAGTGCGCGCTGGCGCACTCGGAGGCCGCGAACATGTTGGAACTGGCGTCGCAGGACCCGCTGCCCGAGGCGCGCATCAGCCTCAGGCAGGCCAAGAAGGTCGTGGTCCCGGTCCTGTGCAGCCATTGCGAGAATCCGCCCTGCGTAGCGGCGTGCCCCAACAAGGCGCTCAGCAAAAACGGCGACGGCTCGCCCACGCTGCTCGACGAAGGCAAATGCGACGGCAAGGGCGCATGCATCGAGGCCTGCCCGGTCGGAGCCCTCGAGATGAATCGCGAGGGCAAGATCGTGCTCAAATGCGACCAGTGCGTCGAGCGCCGGAAAGATGGCCTGCTGCCGGCGTGTGTCTCCGGATGCCCGACCGGCGCGCTCGAATGGCACGCCGGCGCAATAAGGTACGAAGTCGACGCCGAGGCGTGCAAGGCGTGCGGCATCTGCAAGAAGGCATGCAAGTCTGACGCCGTGACGGGTGAGAAGAAGACCCCGCACGAGATAAATCCGGAAAAATGCATTAAGTGCGGCAACTGCTTCATCGAGTGCCCCTTTGATGCGATAAACGTGGTGGACGTCTGAGCCGCCGCGAAAACATTCGCTTGAACGCGACTTGATACCCATAATGGAGGTAAGCAAATGTCAAAGATCGTAGCTTCGGCGGCCATTCGCGGAGCGCACTCGTGGACCGAAGAGGCCGAGGCCGCTCTCAAGCAGGCAATAGACGAAAAGGGACCGGATCAAAAGATCGAGCTTCCCGAGACCGCCTTCTATTTGCCGATGGCATACTCGCTGTTGGGAATAGAGGCGAAAACCCTCGGCGACGTGAGCAAAATAGCTGAACGCGCGCGCGGCCTGCTCCATCCCGTGCCGACCGACGACGTGTGGCTGCCCTACCTCGGGGCGACGCTCGATTCGGGAATAGCCACGCTGCTTTCGACCGAGATAATAACCGCGCTCAGATATCTGCGCGGAGAATTTCCGGCCGAGGGCGACCAGGGATTCATATCCGACGCCATCCTGCGTTCGCTCGGCATACAGCTCGTCGACGGCCGCATGCCCGGCTTCGCGGCCATCCTGGGCTCGGCGCCTACGAACGAGATCGCGGTCAGAGTCGTCCGCGAGCTTCAGCAGCGCAGCATCCTGATTTTCCTTTGCGACGACACCGACGGCAAAACCATGCGCCAGCAGCTCGAGGAAGAAGACGTAGAGCTGGGCTGGGACACATACATCGTTCCTCTCGGGCCGGATTTGGCGTCCGGCATATACGCCCTCAACTGGGCGATGCGAGGGGCGCTCACGTTCGGTGGGCACAAGCGCGGCGAGTTCGTCAAGTGCCTCGAGTACCAGCGCGACCGCGTGTTCGCTTTCGGGCTCGTGTTCGGCGAGGTCACCGACCGCCGCTACGCGGTGGGCGCCGGCGCCATCGACATGGGCTTCTGCGTAATCGCCGATACCGAGATCCCGGAGATAAGACCGACCGGCATCACGCTTTTCGAGGCTCTCGTGCATGAGACCGATTACGACAAGATCGTGCCGACATGCATCCAGACGCGCGGCGTCAAGGTGAAGATAGAAAAGGTTCCCATCCCCGTCAGCTACGCCGCCGCCTTCGAGGGCGAGCGCGTGCGCAGGGACGACCTCGCAGTCGAGATGGGCGGCAAGAACTCGACCGCCTGCGAGCTGCTCAAGATGAGGGAACTCGACGAGATCGAGGACGGCAAGATCACGGTAGTGGGCAGCGACTTCGACAGCGTCGAGGACGGCGGCGCGCTCGATCTGGCCATCTATGCGGAGGTAGCAGGCCGGAAGATGCAGACCGACTTCGAGCCCATCCTCGAGCGGCAGATACACCATTTTATAAACGGCGCGATGGGCATCATGCACGTCGGCCAGCGGAATATCGTGTGGATCCGCATCAGCAAGAACGCCAAGGGCAAGGGCTTCACGGTCAGGCACCTCGGCGACATCATTCACGCAAAGCTTCTGCAAAATTTCCCCGGCATCGTCGACAAGGTGCAGGTGACCATTTTCACCGAAAAATCCGAGGTCGAGAGGGTGCTGGAAGAGGCCAAGGTCAGCTACGCCCAGCGCGACGCGCGCGTGGCGGGAATGACAGACGAGAGCGTCGACACCTTCTACTCGTGCACGCTGTGCCAGTCGTTCGCTCCCACCCACGTCTGCATAATCAGTCCGGAGCGGCTGGGCCTGTGCGGCGCGTACAACTGGCTCGACGGCAAGGCCGCGTTCGAGATCAATCCTACCGGGCCGAACCAGCCGGTCGAAAAGGGAGACACAATCGACGCCGAAAAGGGGCAGTGGACAAACGTCAACAGCTTCGTCTCGCAAAAATCCAACAAGAAGGTCGAGCGCTTCAACGCCTACTCGATGATGGAAGACCCGATGACCTCGTGCGGCTGCTTCGAGTGCATCGTGGGCATCGTGCCCGAGGCCAACGGCGTAATGATCGTAAACCGCGAGTACGCCGGCATGACTCCGACCGGCATGCCGTTCTCGACGCTGGCGAGCACGACCGGCGGCGGCCTGCAGACGCCCGGCTTTCTCGGCGTAGGCAAAATGTACATCACGAGCAGCAAGTTCATATCGGCCGACGGCGGAATGGCCCGCATCGTTTGGATGCCGAAGGATCTGAAGGAGACCATCCGCGAGAGCCTCGAGAGCCGCGCGGAGGAACTCGGGCTCGAAGGCTTCTACGACAAGATCGCCGACGAAACCGTCTGCGACAATGCGGCCGACCTGTTGCCGTACCTTGAAAAAGTAGGTCATCCGGCGCTCACCATGCCGCCGATGTTCTAAGAAAATCTCAGAGGGCTTCAGGTAAATCGAAGGACCGGCTGGAACGGCCGCTCTTGAAGTCCGCCACAAATCAAAGGAGAGGTCATATGGCACTTACGGGTCTGGACATCTATAAGCTGCTGCCGAAAACCAACTGTGGAGAATGCAAATCGCCGACGTGCCTGGCATTCGCGATGCGGGTCGCGCAAAAACAGGCCGCGGTCGAGGAGTGCCCCCATGTGACCGACGAGGCGAAAGAGCAGCTCGGCGCCGCATCCGCGCCGCCGATTCAGCTTGTCACCGTCGGGACGGGCGACGCCAAGGTCGAGATCGGAAACGAAACGGTCATGTTCAGACACGAGGAAACGTTCCATCACCCATGCGGCATAGCCGTCACTGTCTCCGACGGAATGGCCGACGACGAGATCGCCGCCCGCGCCGACAAGATCGTCCACCTGATCTTCGAGCGCGTCGGCACAAAGCTCGCCGTCGACATGGTCTGCGTCAACAACGATTCGGGCGACGCGGCCAGGTTCGCCGCCGCCGCAAAGATAGTCGCCGAGAAATGTCCGATGGCGATAATCCTCAACAGCGAGAATCCCGACGCCCTCAAGGCCGCGCTCGATGCATGCGGCGACAGGCGGCCGCTGCTCTACGGCGCGACCGCGGAAAACTGCGACGCCGTCGCGGCGCTGGCCAAGGAAAAGGACTGCCCCGTGGGCGCCAGGGCCGACGGCCTCGAAGCGCTCGCCGAGCTGACCCAGAAAATCTCTGGAGCGGGCATCAAGGAAATCGTCGTCGACTCCTGCGCCGGCAGCGCCCGGCAGACGCTCGAGGACCTGACGAAGGTGCGCCGGTACGCCCTGCGCAAGACTTTCCGCCCGCTGGGTTATCCGCAGATTGCGTTTGCTGTGGGCGGCGACGACCCGATGCTGACCGTTCTGGAGGCGGCCACGTACGTTTCCAAGTACGCGGGCATCGTCGTCACCGACGCGATCGAG
>CBDUSG010000108.1:0-8350 GCA_965369575.1 uncultured bacterium
GCATCTCATGGAGGGGTGTGGGGGGCAACTTGCCCCCCACAGGGCGACTCGCCGCCGCGGAACCGTCGATCACCTCGATTGATCCTGCCGCCTCCTCGGCCACGGCGACAAACAGCATCCTGTGGAGTACCAGAGTGGTAGTCTTTTTGAACAATTTCGAGGGCAATGTTTGAACCCGCATGGGGATTACCCCGGCCCAAAGGGATTCCTGGCAGCGGAAAGTGCCCCCCCCCATCAGACAGCCGCAATGGCTCGGGGATTAACTTAGCAGCTGGCAGCGTTGCCGGGGGCAGGTCACTGAGAGAGCGCAGTCAATTCGACATGCGAGAGAGAATACTCGACTTCCGGGGCATACAAATTATCAATCGCTTGCAGGCGCGGTATCCGAATCATCCCCGCCCACTTCGAGGAGCGAATTTCTCTGGCCGTGATCCCCAATTTTCTGTTGTGGATTTGCGGGATCCGCCCGCCATTCGCCGTCCACAATGAATTTGTACTCATAGCTTCCGGGCATCAGGGGAATCCGCAGGCCCCATTTTCCATCAGCTTGTTTTTCCAATCTGTGGTGCTCCGTTGGACGCCAATTGTTGAATTCCCCCGCGACCCTTATCTCTCGAGCTTTATCGTCGAAATACGAAAACATGACGCTCGCGGGAAATGGGGCGTGAGTTTCAAACAGATCCTTGGCCCTTATGATTTCCTTGGCGAGCGCGGCAAATTCCTCTCTTGCGGTCGAGCGCGGAGCATGCTTCGTAATGGGAGAACCCCGCATCGCCGTTTCCGCCAGTTTCACGGTCTCGTGTATCACGGTCTTGCTCAGGGTTTTGCCGAAATCCTGAGCCAGGGCGCCGAGCACTTCCTTCGACAGATTGGTGCGCGAATTATACATGCTCGCAATTACCTTCGCGCGAATAGAATGTGAAGAGCGCGAGCACAATGTCCGGATGATGTCCAGCAGTCTGTGTATGCCCTGCAGCGAGAACCGGCTCATATCTATCGGGATGAGGACAGCCTGTGTTGCCCGAAGGACATTGATCGTCAACAGGCCCAGACTGGGAGGGCCATCGACTATGCAATAGTCATATGCGGGGACAACCTCGGCCAGGCAGTTTCGCAGCCTGTCTTCCCTGCCCTTCTTGCCCGCGAGCTGCTGTTCTATCGAGCTCAACAAGATGTTCGACGGCGCAATCCACAAGTTTTCATCGACGCTAACCACCGCGCCGGATAATGGGGCAATATCTTTCGCGTCATCGGTAAGAGCGTTGTACATCGTTACTTCCAGCTCGTCGCTCTCTATGTCGAGCGCCATCGAGCCATGGCCCTGCGGATCCATATCCACCAACAAGACCTTTTTCCCGACTGCCGCGAGGGACGCCGCAAGATTAACGGCTATTGTTGTTTTCCCGCAACCGCCCTTCTGATTGACAACAGCTAGAATCCTCATGACGCCACCCCTCCCATTTCTGGCTTCTCTCTATCCATAAACACGAACGGACATTTGAAGAAAAGGAACTCGTGGAGCCCTGTGTCTCTCTCGTTGTCTGGTAATCATTATACCACAATATATTCGGCAAGTCAAAAGAAGAGCACAATATATGGGGCCTCTTGACCATTAGCCAAGCCCGCCGCCAAATCATTCGAATGCTGGTGTCGCCCGGCGTCGGCCTTTGCGCGCTGATCAAGGAAAGTGTACATATTTTTTCAAAACTTGACTTTTCCCGATCTCCGAAAGTGAAGGTTCTGCCCATCCAATCGTTCAAATATCGCTCTCGGCTAATGAAGTTTTCGTTTTCCAGGTTGCCATGGGAGCTGACACTGCTGCCGGCGACTGCATTATCAGTTTTATGGTTTCGCCAAGTATCTTCGTCACTTTCGGATCGGGCTCTCCGATAGGCGCGTCAACTGAGAGATAGCAAAAAACCGCGCCAATTGGAACATATACGGTCAGAACAATTGCCAGGATGCCCCAGCCATGTTGACAGCCCAGGAAGGCCGAACATGCAGGCGTTGAGCCATTTCGGTATGCGCTGAAACCGCCATTGCGGGCGCGTCGATTTTCAAATTGCAGGATTTTTCAGGATTGATCGGCCCGCTTGTCTTTTTCATCTTTCAGGCCGTATTTGTCCATCCTGTATATCAGGGCCTGGCGGGTGATCCCAAGGAATTTGGCGGCGCGGGTCTGGTTCCAGTCGTGCTTTTGCAGGCTGTAAAGCAGGAGCTGCCTTTCGACTTCCTCGAGGTTGATCCCTTCGTCGGGTATGTGAAAGAGGGCCTCGGGATGCATCGTCGTGCGGCCGCGGACGTCGTCGGGCAGGTCGTCGACGGTCAGCCGGTCGTCCTGTTTTCGAAGCAATAGCGAGCGCTCGAGCACGTTTTCCAGCTCTCGCACGTTTCCCGGCCAGCCATAGCTCTTGAGCGCCTCGAGCGCTTCGGTCTCGACACGGCAATCGGCCTCGCCGAATTTGGCCTTGAAGTGATGGACCAGCAGCGGAACGTCGTCCGTCCTCTCTCGCAGCGGCGGCAGCGTGATCGGCACCACGTTGATGCGGTGGTAGAGATCATCGCGAAACCGTCCGTCCGAGAGCATTGCCCCGAGGTCCTTGTTGGTAGCGGCGAGAACGCGTAAATCGACCTTGATGGGGCGCGGATCGCCGACGCGCTCGATCTCCCTTTCCTGCAGCACCCGAAGCAGCTTGGCCTGCAGATCGAAACGCAGGTCGGCCACCTCGTCCAGGAAGATCGTGCCGCCGCTCGACAGCTCGAATTTGCCGATCTCGTCGGAGACGGCCCCCGTGAAAGCCCCTTTCTTGTGGCCGAAAAGCTCGCTTTCGATGAGATTTTCCGGTATCGCCGAGCAGTTAACCGCGACAAAGTCGCCCTTCGCGCGCGGACTGTTATAGTGGATGGCGCGGGCGATGAGTTCCTTGCCCGTTCCGCTTTCGCCCTTGATCAGGATTGTGGCGTCGCTGTGGGCGACTCGCCGGACGACTTCGAAGACCTCCGCCATGCGCGAGCTGCCCCCGATGATGCTCTCGAAACTGAAGCGCTCGACCAGCTCGGCTTCGAGTCGGCGGGTGCGCGAGCGGAGCCGGCGCAGTTCGAGCGCCTTGCGGACGACCAGCCTCAGCTCTTCCCGGTTGAAGGGCTTGGTAATATAGTCGTACGCGCCGAGTTTCATGGCCTCGACGGCGGTGTCGATCGCTCCGAACGCCGTTATCACGACAACGAGCTTTTCGACGTCGCGCCGCCTGATTTCCTCCAATAACTCGATGCCGTCAAGTTCCGGCATCTTTATGTCCGTGATAACGAGCGCCGGGTCGTGCTCGTCGTACAGTTTCAGCGCCTCTTTGCCGTCCGAGGCCGTGATGACATCGTAACCTTCCTGCTCGAGGTTGAACTCGATGATCTTGCGCAGGCCTTCGTCGTCGTCGGCCACGAGGATCTTTTTCGAGATCATTCGGCGTCCCTCATATCGATCGGCAAAGTAATGATCGCGCATGTTCCCCGGCCCGGCTCGCTCGTTATTTCCACCGAGCCGCCGTGCGCCTTGATTATCCGTCTTACGATGGAAAGGCCCAGCCCCGTGCCGTCGGACTTGGTCGTGAAAAACGGCTCGAAGATGCGCGGCAAATGATCGGGCTCGATTCCCTCTCCGCTATCCCTTATCTCGGCCCGGAGCGCATCCCTGCCGTTTTGCGATTCGAGTTCGGTCGTAACCGTCAAGGTGCCGCCCTCGGGCATCGCGCCGACTGCGTTGAGCATCAGGTTCAGGATCGCCTGCTCCATCTGCGAGACGTCGAGGCTGACCTGCGGGAGCCCGGGCGCGAGCCGCGCCTGAATCTGAACTTTCCCGAGGGTCTTCTGGAGCCCGACGATCTGGAGCATGCGCCGAAAGACCTCGTTGATGTCCGCCTTTTCACGGCGCAATCGCTGGAACCTTGCGAGTTCGAGGAAATTGACCACGACCTCGTTGAGACGGTTGACTTCATCGAGCATGAGTTGCATGAATTCCGCCCGCTTTTCCGTCGGCGTCGATTCATCGAGCAAAATCTCGGCGGTTCCCTTGATGGACGCCAGCGGGTTTCGGATTTCATGGGTTATGCCGGCCGCAAGCTCGCCGAGTGTGCTCAGTTTCTCAGCCCGCCGGAGTTGTTCTTCCTTTTCGATGATGAGGTCGGTCTGCTCGCGGAGTTTCTCGTATGCCTTCTGAAGCTGTTCGGCCGCGCGCCTGTAGCCTTCGCCTTCAATGCGCTGGCGCTGCGAGAGGATTCCCGTCACCCAGCCGACAAGGTTATAGATGACGATCTCGAGCGTCTTCTGTGTGCCTGACGAAAACACGTTCTGGCCGAGGTGGCCGAAAACGACGGGCGCATAAAGGACGCTCACCAGCACCGCGGTCGCCGCCCCGCCCACGAGGCCATACCAGATTCCGCCCATGAGGATCGGCAGGAAATACAGCAGATAGTGGATGTTGTGCAGGGCGAGATTCTCATGGCTGACCCCCGTCAGATAGTGCTGCGCGGTTATACCCGAAATAACGATTGCGAGGAATGTCAGCCGTGAAAGCTCGCGCACCCGAAAACTCCCGCCCGCTTTTTCCGCCGTCGGCCGCGAGGTTTCGGGTGGAGCCATGTCGGATAGACTTTCTTGCATCAATTCATTTTACAGAATATGCCGCGGTTAAGCAAGCGCCGATCGGAGAGGAGGTTTCGCGTTTTCCGGCGGATTCTCACGCGGAGATTCGCCTCGACGATTTCAACCGAGGCATCCGGGCGAGAAAACGGAGGGCCCCGATTGCGATTTTTATTGAAAAAGGAAACGGCGAATGGTATAATCGGCTAAAGACATGGTCGGCGGGGGTTTGTGCGTTTCGGTATCACATCGCAAGGGGAGAAGGCTATGGCTATCCTGACGCTGGTATTCGGGCGCGACGTTCTGGGAACCCATGAAATAGACAAGGATAGGCTGGTAATCGGCCGCGCCGAGGATTGCGACATAACCGTAGACAACCTCGCCGTATCACGCCATCATGCCATTATCGAAAAGGTCGAAGCCACCTTCACCGTCAATGACCTGGACAGCAACAACGGCACGTTCATCAACGGCCAGCGCATAGACGGTCCCACAACCCTGAACTTCGGCGACGAGATAGGTATCGGCAAACACATCCTCGTTTTCGACAGCCATTCCAAGAAAGGCAAGCCCGCTCAACCGCATGTCCCCGCCGGAACCCAGCCCGAAATGGACGCAGCGGGGCGTGGTACGATGTTCGTCGAGCCGGAGCAGATGGAAAAGATTCAGGAAAAGGTTTCCACCGCTCGAAAAGCGCACCTGCAGGTTGGTGGCAAGTTGATCGCCCTGGAAAAGGACGACGTCGTTTTCGGCAAGGGACAGAACAGCGACATCGTTGTTGACGGATTTTTCGCTTCGCGCCGCCACGCCATTTTGAGCCGCCTTGAAAAAGGCTTCCAGCTCACGAATCTGGCCGTCCTGTCACCCACGCGGATCAACGGCATCGTCGTCGATTCGGCTCTTCTTTGTGACGGCGATGAGATTTCGATGGCCAGGAGCAGCTTCATCTTCCGATCCGGCCAGGGCCGATAGAGACGGCCTGCCGCCGATCAGCCTCTTCACTTGCGCTTTTCACTTGCGCTCTTGCGCCGCCGCCTTGCGGAACGTCACGTCGCCATTATTTCTTCCGACATCTATGGTGTCGCCATCGCAGAATTCGCCCGTGAGAATTTTCTTGGCGAGCGGGTCGAGCACGAGCCGCTGTATCGCGCGCTTGAGGGGACGGGCGCCGTATGCCGGGTCGAAACCCTCTTGCGCCAGCAGGTCCTCGGCGTCGCCGGTCAGCCTGAGCGCAAGGTTTCGGGCGGCGAGCCGCTCCGTCACGCGCCCGAGCTGTATCCCGACGATTTCGCGTATCTGCTCTTTGCCGAGACTGTTGAAAAAGATTACTTCATCGATACGATTCAGGAATTCGGGCCTGAACTGCCGCCTCAGCGCTTCCATCATCAGCTTGCCCGCCTCATCGGGATCATCGTGGAGTTCGGAAAAGTACCGGCTCCCGACGTTCGAGGTCATGATGATGACGGTGTTCTTGAAATCGACCGTACGCCCCCGGCCGTCGGTCAGGCGACCGTCGTCGAACAGTTGAAGAAGCACATTGAAGACGTCGGAGTGCGCCTTTTCGATTTCGTCAAACAGGACGACGCTGTAGGGCCTGCGGCGTACGGCTTCGGTGAGCTGGCCGCCCTCGTCGTAGCCCACGTAGCCCGGAGGCGCCCCGATCAGGCGCGCGACGGCGTGCCGCTCCTGGTACTCGCTCATGTCGATGCGAATCATCGAAGCCTCGTCGTCGAAGAGGAACTCCGCCAGCGCGCGGGCAAGCTCGGTCTTGCCGACGCCGGTGGGTCCGAGGAAGATAAAGGCGCCGATGGGCCGATTGGGATCCTGCAGGCCGGCGCGGGCTCGGCGGACGGCGTCCGATATGGCGCGTATGGCGTGATCCTGTCCGACGACGCGCAGGCGCAGCCGCTCGTCCATGCGGACCAGCTTTTCCATTTCGCCCTCGAGCAGCCTGGCCACGGGGATACGCGTCCATTTTGCGACGATTTCGGCGATGTCCTCATCATCGACTTCCTCTTTGAGAAAGCTTCCGTTGCTTTGTATTTCCTCAAGCTTCGAGTTCTCTTGCGCCAGCCGTTCCCGCAGTTCGATGATGAGGCCGTGGCGCAATTCGGCGACTCGATTGAGATCGCCCGCGCGCTCAGCCCTCTGCTCCTCGGTCCGGGCGGAGTCTATCTGCTCGTTGATCTCGCGCACCCGCTGAATGCATTCCTTCTCGAGGTTCCACTGCGCCTTCATCCGTGCGCTTTTTTCCTTGAGCTCCGCGAGCTCCTTTCTCAGCTTCTCGCGCCGCTCCTTCGATGCCTTGTCGCGCTCCTTCCTCAGGGCCTGGTCCTCGATTTCGAGCTGCATCATCCTGCGCTGCGCTTCGTCGATCTCGGTGGGCAGGCTGTCGATCTCGATGCGCAGGCTCGAGGCCGCCTCGTCGATGAGGTCTATCGCCTTATCTGGCAGGAAGCGGTCTGAGATGTACCGATGCGACAGGACGGCGGCCCCCACGAGCGCAGCATCCTGTATCCGTACTCCATGGTGAACCTCGTAGCGCTCCTTCAGTCCTCGCAGGATGGCTATCGTGTCTTCAACGGTCGGCTCGCTGACCATGACGGGCTGAAAGCGCCTTTCCAGGGCGGCGTCTTTTTCGATGTGCTTCCTGTACTCGTCGAGAGTGGTTGCACCTATGCACCGAAGCTCGCCTCGGGCGAGCGCCGGCTTGAGCATGTTCGAGGCGTCGACCGCGCCCTCGGCTCCGCCCGCCCCCACGAGCGTGTGCAGCTCGTCTATGAACAGGACGATCCCGCCCTCGGCCTCCTCTATCTCCCGCAGGACGGCCTTCAGGCGATCCTCGAATTCACCCCGAAACTTTGATCCTGCTATTAATGCTCCGAGATCGAGCGCGACGATCCGCTTGTCCTTCAATCCCTCGGGCACATCACCGGCCACGACGCGTTGGGCGAGACCCTCGGCGACGGCCGTCTTGCCGACGCCGGGCTCACCGATGAGGACCGGGTTGTTTTTCGTTCGCCTCGAAAGCACCTGCATCAGGCGGCGAATCTCATCGTCGCGCCCGATGACCGGATCGAGTTTCCCTTTCTGAGCGAGCTCGGTCAGGTCGCGGGTGTAGCGCCTCAGCGCCTGGTACTTTTCTTCGGGCGACTGGTCGGTCACGCGCTGGGAACCGCGTATTTCGACTAAAACCTTGAATATGTTGTCGCGCGTGACGCCGTATTCGCGCAGCAATCGAGCGGCTTCGCTCTTCCTTTCGCCCTCGGCGACGGCAATGAGCAGGTGTTCGGTGCTGATGTATTCGTCGCTGAGCTGCTGCGCCTCCGCCGCGGCGTTTTTGAAAAGGCGCGAAAATGCAGTCGAAGCGTACACCTGCCCGCCGGCTTCGCCATATACTTTCGGCATTCTCTCGATTATCTCTTCGAGCCTGCCTTCGATCGATTTCGGGTCTGCCTCAAGTTTCTGCAGTACCGGAACAATGATCCCCTCGGGCTGGCGAAGCAGCGCCAGCAGCAGGTGCTGCGGCTCGAGCGACTGATGGTTGAATCGCTCGGCTATCTGCTGAGCCTCGTGAACGGCCTCTTGGGCCTTGATCGTCAACTTATCGGATCTCATATTTTGGCCTCCAATCCTGGTGTCGTATCAACCGTATATTGTTGGTTTCAGCGAGCCGAGAAGCGGTTAGCGCCTGATCGAACATGAGGCGCATGAGCGC
>CBDUSG010000109.1:0-8322 GCA_965369575.1 uncultured bacterium
AGAGTGATGAAGAACCAGGGCGTATCCGAGAGCGATATCAACGAAATGTTCAAGTTCCACAATACGGCCTATTTGTTTTCACCCCAAGGCGAGATCGTCGGCAAATATTACAAAACAAACCCGATACAATTCTTCGCTGACGGCGTCGCCGGAACCGAGTTCCCTGCATTCGAGACACAGTTCGGCCGGATAGGCATTTGCATATGCTACGATGCCGACTATAGCTATGTCGCGCGAAGAATAACGCAAAACGGCGCCGAGATGCTGTTCATCCCGACGTATGACCACATGAGCTGGAGCGCGACGCAGCACAGGCAGCATTCGGCCATGACTTCGATGAGGGCCGTAGAAAACGGGAGATTCATCGCTCGGGCGACGTCCTCGGGAATTTCTCAAATTATCGACCCGAAGGGGAGAGTCCGGCAATCAATCGGTATCGGTGAGTCTGTCGCAATAGTCGGGCTGATTGAGCCGATCGATGAACTTACAATCTATACGCGAATTGGATTTGTCCTGCCGTACCTGTGCATAATCGCCTCACTTGCGCTGTGCCTTCTTGCCGCTACAAACACGCCCGATACGGAGAAACAATAACCATTATTCATACGGTTCTTGTTAATCCCTGTTCCACATCGTAAGGCGGCTCATTATGGTTGCGCTATTTCAATCAATCTGATAGAATTTACACTGGTATTTATCCTCCCGAATGACTTAAATGACTTAATGGATGTCTCAGCCTTATTCCCAGGAGGTACTGAAAAATGGCCGTGTTGGAATCGCTCATCGAGCCTTCCGCCTCGCTTTCCAACGAATATATCGAGAGATGGCGGGCCGACGGCGGCAAGATCGTCGCATATTTCTGCTCCTATATTCCTGAAGAGATCATTCACGCCGCCGGCCTTTTGCCGATGCGCATTCGCGCCACCGGCAGCGCGGAGACCGACGACGGCGACACGTACCTCAGCAGCTACAACTGCACTTTCACACGCCACTTCCTCGACATCGTGCTGAAAGGCGGATTCGACTTCGTCGACGGCATCGTTGGGATGAACAGCTGCGACCACATCCGCCGCACGTTCGACATCATTAACGAGAAGGCGCCGCGGCCGTTCATGCAGTTCCTCAACGTACCGCACCTCAGGAACAAGAGCGCGCGCGGCTGGTATCTGAAGGAGATTACCGCCCTGAGGGAAAACCTTGCCAGCCGATTCGGAGTCGAGATCACCGATGAGAAGCTTCGCGACTCCATCCGCCTGTATAACGACACGCGCTCTTTGCTGAAGCAAATCCACGAGACCCGCAGGCGTCCCAATCCGCCCATTTCCGGCGCGGAGATGCTTGGCATCACGGTGTCGGCCACGGCGATGCCGAAGGAAGAGCTTAACCCGATGCTGCACACTCTCGTCGAAGAGCTCGACACTCGTTCCGTTGAAGGCGACTCGCGCGCACGCGTGATGCTCGTCGCCGGGCTGCTCGATGATCCTGAATTTCTCAAGGTCATCGAGGATCAGGGCGCGCTCATCGTGGCCGAATCGCTGTGCTTCGGCTCGCGCTATTTCTGGAACGAGGCCGACGAATCGCTCGATCCGATGGAGGCGCTCACAGAGCGCTACATGAATCATCCGTCGTGCCCTCGCATGATAGACGAGCACGACAGCCGATTCGAGTTTATCGAAAAGATGGCCGAGGACTACGGCGCCGACGGCATCATCTGCGAGCGTTTGAAGTTCTGCGACCTGTGGGCGGGCGAGAGCGCTCTTCTGCGCTGGAGCGCCCGGAAGTCCGAGCTGCCGCTTCTCGTCCTCGAGAAAGAATACAACCTCGGCGGCTTGGGCCAACTGAAGACCCGCGTGCAGGCTTTCATTGAAAGCATGGGCAAATAATAAGGAGTGACAAGGAGCATGTCTGAACCGATTTATGGAGGCTGCGACATCGGCTCTACGACCGGCAAGGCCGTTCTGCTTCGGAACGGTTCGATGGCGGCGTCAATTACGGTTCCATGTCTGGCCCGACCGGAAAAGACCGCCGCGCTCGTCATGGAGGACGTCGTCAAGCAGGCCGGGCTGTCCTCGATCGACGACGTCTCGTATCTCATAGGCACAGGCTACGGCCGCGTGCGCATTCCGTTCGCGAGCGACAACATATCCGAGATAACCTGCCATGCGCGCGGCGCCAGCTGGCTGACTCCGTCGGTCAAGACGGTCATCGACGTCGGCGGCCAGGATTGCAAGGTTATAGGCATCAACAAGAACGGCCGAGTGCGCGAGTTCATGATGAACGACAAGTGCGCAGCCGGAACGGGACGTTTCTTTGAGGCGATGGGCAGGGTGTTGCACCTCGATATCGAAGAAATCTCGTCGCTGTCGCTTGAGTCGAACTCTCCGGCCGCAGTGACGAGCCAGTGCAGCGTGTTCGCAGAGTCCGAGGTCATCACACTGCTCAACGACGGCATAGCGCTCGCCGACATTACGGCCGGCATAAACGCCGCAATCGCCGCGCGGCTGGTCTCTCTTGTGCGCAGAGTCGGCGTCGTCGAGGACGTAGCCGTTACGGGTGGATGCGCGAAAAACGCCGGCCTGATAAAATGCCTGGAACAGAAACTGAAGACGAAGATAACGCCGCTGCCTGAGGACCCGCAGATTGTCGGGGCCATCGGCGCCGCGGTGCTGGCTCGCGAGGCGTGCGAGGGCAAGGAGGGGGATTAATAATCCAGGCGAGGCATGCAGTCGTTCGAGCAGGCGAAGTTACGGCATCGCGTTTTTTTCGCGTGATGCGCTGTGATCGGATTTGCCGGAATCTCCACCGGCGGGGGTAAGAAAGAATGTCGAATCAACCGTTGACGAAGATGGAAGAGATTCTGACCGGGTTCCTGAGGCCGGCCGAGATGATGCTCAAAGAGAGCCCGCCCGACGACGGCCTGAACGAAGTCATGCTCAAGACTGTGCAGATACTGAACGACAATCTTGCAGAAGCCATCGACGTCGCCCGAAATCGCCGGCGGAAATTTGTGTGGTATGAGTTCTGCCTGACACCCGAGATATTTTTCGCTTTCGATTTGTTCCCGTTCATGGGCGAGACCCAGCCCTCCAATTATTCGACACTGCGGCAGGACTTGATCGCCGAATTCATAGATGCCGCAGAGGCGTCAGGTGTTCCTCCCGAGGTCTGCTCGATCGACAAAGTGCTCGTAGGCTCAATTTTGACGGATGAGATGCCGAATCCGGACCTGATCGTGACGACGTCGGCCCCGTGCGACAGCTCACGAACAGGGTATCAGCTCATGGAGAAGCTGTTCGACGCGCCCACCGTCAAGCTGGACGCCCCCTTCTCGGACGATGCCGACGCCATGAAATACTACGCTCAGCAGATTCGCGACGTCCTCATGCCGGTGCTCGAGGAAATTTCCGGGATAAAATTCGACATCGACAGGCTGAGAGAGATTGTCGAAGAATCAAACCGCGCCACCGAATACATTAATGAATGGAATATGCTGCGCCGCCTGAAGCCGTGTCCGACTCCGGGGAGCCTTTTGCTGAACGTGCTCGGCGTGGCCATAAGCTCTTTCGGGCTTCCGCGCCTGACAGACTACTGCAAGTCCGTCTACGAGTTCGCTCGTAAACGCGTCGACGAGGGTGTCGAGAACGGCGAGAAAATCCGGGTTGTGTGGCAGCACGTACCGTCCCTCTTCGACAACACCGTGTTCGACTGGATGGCGAGCGAGTTCGGCGCCGTCGTCGTGGATGACATGCTTTCGAGCTATCTCCGTCAACTCCCGATCGACACGACTTCGCTCGACTCGATGCTTGTCGGTCTCGCCCGTCGCGGACTCAACATGACGATGGGCCGTCTGCGTCTGCCCTCAGGCGTTTATGTCGATGATTTCCTTAAATCCTACAAGGATTATTCGGGCGACTGCGCTATTCTTTCCGCCCATCACGGCTGCAAACATTGCTGGGGCGCCGTCAACCTGGTCCGCGATGCCGCGCGCAGGGAGGATATCCCTCTCCTCGTCTTCGACTTCGACTTTCTAGACTCGCGCATCGTCTCGTCCGAAACCGTCAAGAACAGGATAGAGCAGTTTTTCAGGACGATGGAATTGTAATCTCGCCGCGGACAAGGGCAGGGCGGAGGGACGGCGCGGACACGCCGCTTACGGCCCACCGGAAAATTCGGATCGCTTTAATGAAATGGACATACTCGATGACTGCATAAGGGACGTCCGCGACTGGTTCCGGCGCAAGGAAAGCTCGGGGAACTCGCGCCGGTACGATGCGCTTTGTTCCGCCGAAAAAGCCGATGCGGACATGGACGGGCCGGACGGGCGCGACGCTCGTGCGAACTCGGGGATAATCTTCAGGGAGGATACCCGCCTCGAGCTTGGCCATCCCTCCGTCGGCTCGTGCGCCGCGGCGCTGGCGACGCACGACTCTTCGCTTGTCGAGGGAGGGCGCATCACGCTGGTCGGCCCCGACGTGGGCGAGACCGACGAGGAGACACTGCCGTTCGCGCAGATCGCGCTCGCCTGCTGCGAGGGCAACGTCGAAGACACGTGTTCGACGATGGATCGAGTGCTTCACGCTTCTGCCCAGGTCAACGGATACATGCTCCGCAGCGTACCCGACATGATATGGGCGCGCGTGAGCAAGCACGCGGCCGACTCTGGCTTTTCGCTGCGCGGACTGGGCTCAAGGCTGCTCGGGTCGCTCGACGACCAATGCCCGGAAATATTGAAGTCCGAGATATATTTCATCACGAGCAGTCGAGAGGACGTATCGCAGCTCGACGAGATCGTCGCTCCGGTCCGAAGCAGGTTGCGACAGCTACAGGCGTGCGGGCGGAACGAGGACGGCACATACGAGTGCGACACCTCGCTGGACTGCAATGTATGTCCTGAACAAACCGTGTGCGATACGATACGCGACGTGATAACGATACGAAAGGGCGACCGGATAATTAGTATCGGCGGCGAGGGCGGCGATAAAGTCGCGCGATAGCGGCCCGCGAGCGCTCGCAGGGCCTCCGCCAGACGACGGCTAAAAGATATCATGACTGCGGAAAATTCTCAGAGTAAACTGATAGCGATCTGCGGCAAAGGCGGCAGCGGAAAGACGGCCCTGACCGCGCTTTTGACCAGGAACATTCTGGAGCGCAATGGGGCTAAACTGCTCGTTATCGACGCCGATCCCACGATGAACCTGCCGGCGACGCTCGGCGTCGAAGTGAAGCAGACCGTCAACGATATCCGTGAAAGAATAATTCAGGAAGCGCGCTCGGCCGGCAATGCGGAAAAAGAGCAGATTGCCCGCTCGCTCGACTACATGCTGTTCGAGGCGCTCATCGAGGCGGGAAAATTCACGCTGCTCGTGATGGGCAGGCCCGAATCGGTCGGCTGCTATTGCCCCGTGAACGCGCTGCTCAGGGATGGCATCGAGACGCTGGCGGAAAGCTTCGACACTATCCTGATCGACGGCGAGGCCGGCGTGGAGCAGATCAGCAGGCAGGTGATGAGGAGCGTCGACACGCCGATCATCGTATCCGACGTCTCTGCGCGCGGACTCAAGACGGCAGCCCTGATACGCGACGTGATCGAGTCGCACGAGATCATCAAGTACAAAAAACTGGGGCTGGTCGTCAATCGAGTTCGCGACGACAGGGCGGCGCTGGACGAATACGTCAGGCAGACCGGCCTTGAACTGCTGGGCTCGATACCCGAGGACGAAAACATCACTCGATTCGACATGCAAGCCAGACCGTTGCTCGAGCTGCCCGAGGGCTCGCCGGCACTTGCGGCCGCGGGCGAGATTCTCTCGCGAATCTGAGAGAGGCCATTGAATGCGGGACGAATCGATGGGGATGGAAAACTCATCGCCTCAGGACAGGCGCTCGCTTACAGGAAAAGGGAAGCGTTGCCTTTTCTCGAGGAAGAAGCCGGATTAATTCCCCTCCTCCCGCAGAGGCGCAAGCAGCAGCGCGTTTTGCGCCGCCTCTCTGACATACGGGTCTGGGTCGTCGTGGGCGGTCTTTTCAAGAACAGGATCGACGACGTCCTTTGCAAAAATCCTTGACACCCCGAGTCCGGCAATGGCCTCGCGCCGAAATACGTGATCCTCGTCGTGCTCGAGCATCCAGAGCCCATTCGCTACGGCCTCCGGACCGAGCCCGACGTTCCTTGTAAGAATTTGCATCTTGTCCTTAAATCGCGCAGTAAAAACTTCAAGATCATCCAGGAAATCGCTCCACTGCTGCGCCCGGTAGGAGTCGCCCTCGCTCTCGTATAACTGTTTCAGCTTGCTTGCGCCCGCTTTCTGAATGCTCGCTCCCACAAGCGCCTGAAGGATGGATTCGCGATCGCTCTCAACGTCGAAGCCAAACTTTACCGTGCCCTCGTAACATTGGATTGCCGCCCCGATGTCATCGCTTGCTTCGTATTGTTCTCCATGCGCCGCAACAGCGGATGCCGCCTGCCGGAGCCATGAGACGTGGGCGATGTTGTCGGAGACTGCCGTCGCGGGCGCGATCCTGACGGGTTTTCCGTCCAGGCTCACGGCTTCGGTGGAAAAGTCGCAGGTTGCCTGGTGGACGCCTTCGATGAACGTCTCGAACTCGTTGTCGGTCAGGATGAAGGCGCCGTCCGGGAGACGCTCGAGCGAGCCGGCTGCGTCGCGTGCGGCCATGGACCGTATCACTTCGATGTAGTAAGTCGCCGCGTTCGATGCGCCCGTCGGCTTGTCGTCGAGAAGCGAAATCGGATCTATCCCATGGACGATCCGATCCGCAATGCCGGGCTTCGAGGCGATCGGCGGATTCGCGAGCAGTTCCTGCGAGACGCCGAACAGGAGCGTTCCGCGCGCGAGCCGGCGTCCCGCGTACCATATGAACAAGCTCGTCCCGAGGATAATCAGCGATATGCCCAGGCAGAAGCCTATGAGGAGGCGTGTTCTCAAAGCCGGTCTCCGTTCCGGCAGCGTGCGGTTATGCGGCGGACACCTTGCAGGGGATAAACCGGTGCAGCGGAGTGCCGGCCAGTCTGTCGCGGTTGCGGGCGGGCGCGAGTGCGTTTACGTTTACGCCGTCCGCCTGTCCCTGATATGTGAGTCCGAAACCGTGCGGGATGATAACCATTCCTTTCGCCGGCCTGTCGCATACGTCTACGATCACCTGGAGTGCGCCGGCCTCTGTTTCGATGCGCGCCGTTGCGCCGTGTTCGATCCCGAGTTCTTCTGCGTCGTCCGGATGCATCCTCATTGCGCATGCGCGCGTGCCGCCGGTCCACTCGGGATTTCGCATGATCGAGTTCGCGTTGAAATCCGTGCGCTCGCCTGCGACGAGCAGCATCGGGTACTCCCTATTATCGAGCGCCTCGAGTTCGTCGGACGGATTGATTTCGACGACCCAGTCGTCGAGCGCGGGAATGTGCAGATGCACCTTGCCGTCGGATGTCTTGATGCTTTCGGCCAAGTTGTCTTCGACATTTTGTACGCCGAGCAGGATGTCGCCGGGCGTCTCCTTTATCTTCTCGAAAATCTCGTCGCCCAACATCGGCGAGGCTGTGTAGCCCGCCCGCTCCAGCTTTTTTCCGGCGGTCTGGCAGTAGCGCGCGAGAACGGCCCACAGGAGCGAAAGCGCGTGCGATCCGAGCGCTTTGCCGAGCGTTTGTGCCACGATGAACGGCATCATAGGGGCCGCCGCCGGATTTTCGCCCACGTAATTCATGAGCGCCATGCCGTATTGCATGCGGTCGGTCGCGGCGAGTTGCTCGAGCTCGGCCGGGTATTCCGGGATCAGGCCCAGCTTGTCGGCGATGTCGGTCAGCATCTCGGCCTCTTCCTTCGGCTCGCCGATCGCTTCGCATACCGGGCGGCGCATGTGGAAATAGTATTCCGGAAATTTCCACGAAAAGAAGGAGGCGTCCCATTTCTCGAAAGCCGACCTCGCTGGAAGAACATAGTGCGAGAGCGCCGCTGTCTCGGTCATCGCGACTTCGATGGTGACCAGCAGATCGAGCATTTTGAAGGCTTCCTCGTAGGCCCCCGTGTCTGCGTAAGAGCGGAGCGGGTTCGAACCGCTTGCAATGACGGCGCGCAGTCGGTCGGGTTTCTTGCTCAAAATTTCCTCGGGCATGACGTTCGGCGGGTATGTGCCCATGATGGCCGGGAAGTCGGTCTCGACTGTCCGCCAGTTCTTGGGATCATCGATAGGCGTGTGGCTGCCGATCGGGACCATGTGCCCGAGAAAGACATTGCCGCCCTGCCTGCCGATCCCTCCGAGGAGGTTGATGAATATCATCTCGAGGTAGGAGTTTATCGTACTCGTTCGTCCCAT
>CBDUSG010000110.1:0-8313 GCA_965369575.1 uncultured bacterium
CCGCCCGTCGGGAAGCACCTCCACGAGCAGCATCACTTTTCCCTCCCGGCCGTCTCGGCGCGCAGCGCGCGGGTAGCGGGGCTTCGGGTTGCGCAGGTATTCCGGCGCGCGGTCGAACGAGGGCTCGATGCCTTCGACGGGACCGCCGGCTATCTGCGCCTCACCCGTGAAGTTTGCCGAGTCAACCGGCTCGTCCCCGGGAGCCGTGGCGGGGGCAAGCCGCTCGTCGGCTTCTGCAGGAGCGGGTTGTTGCTTCGGCGCCGCCTCCCTGGCGGGTTCCGGCTCAGGCTCGATTATCGGCTCGGGGGCGGGCTCCGGCTCGGGGACCGGTTCCGCGATCGGTTCGATTATCGGCTCGGGCGGAGGAACAGGAACGGGCTCCGGGTCGGCTTGCCGCTGGACCGGCGGCGGCTCGGGGGCGGGCATTGCAGGCGGCGCCGGAACCGCCGGAGGCGCGACCAGCGTCACTTCTATAGAGGCGGCCGCGCTCGCGAGTATCGGCGGCGTCATCCCCGGGTTTACAAACAGGATGAGCCCGTGGATGCAGCACGCGATGAGCGCGGATACCAGGATCGTCCTGTCTCTCATTTTTCTTCGGGCTCGACGGGAGCGGTCTGAATCGCGACATGCTCGATCGACAGCGTCCGCAGAATATCGAGCACGCCGACGACCGCGCCATGGCTCGCCAGTGAGTCGCCTCTGATGAACACTTTGAGCGACGGATCGGCCGCGCGCGCCGAGGCCAGGCGCGCCGTCAACTCGTCCATGCCCACCCTTTCTCTGTCGAGAAAGACCTCATCGACGTCGGTGATCGATATGGTCAGCGCGTCCTCCCGAACCGCGGGCGCGGTCTTTGCACGCGGCAGATCGAGCGGGATTCCGCGCGACTGTGTCATCGTCATCATCGAATAAACGAAGAACACCAGCAGCAGGAACATGCAGTCGATGAGCGGGACCATCTCGATGCGCGCCCGCCTGGCCGGGATCTTATCATCCAGATTCATCGGCGGCCTTGCCCTTTTCATAAACGATTTCGAGGCTCGTGCCGTAAGTCTCTATCTCGTGAACGGCGTCTTCTGTCTTCGAGTTGAAGTAATTGAAGAACGCGACCGACGGAATCGCAATCAGCAAGCCGGTGGCCGTCGTGATGAGCGCCTCGGCGATACCGGCCGAGACTGCGATCGGATTCTGAGAGCCGGCGGCCCCCATGGCATCGAACGAGCGAATGATGCCGGTGACGGTCCCGAAGATTCCCAACAGCGGCGACACCGTGACCATCGTGTCGAGCACGGTCATGAACCGCTTCATGCGCTTTATCTCGACGGCTGCCGCCATCTTGAGCGCGCTGTCGAGCGAGAACCTCCTGTGCACGATTCCGCAGACGAGAATGCGAACGACGGAGTCGCCCGAGCCGCTGCCGATGCGGGCGGCCTCGTTGTAGTCGTTGCGCTCGGCGCGTTCGAGAATTTCGTCCACGAGCTTCTGGTCGCGGTTTTTCCGCTCGCGCGCCCAGAAGATCATGCGCTCGATTATGACGGTCGTAGCCGCCAGCGAGCACACGAGCAGCAGGTACATGACCGGCCCGCCCTTTTGAAAAAAATCCAGCATATCAAGCTCCGGAGGGGCCTCCCGGGGAGGAGACCCCTCCTGTTTCCTCGATAATGCCGCTAACATCGCGGGAGGACTTTCGCAACTATGAAACTATTATATCACCGACCGGCGGAAAAGCTAAAAAACTCCCCGCAGACCGACCAGGAAGTTGATGCCGGGATTGGCGAAGCCGAGCACCTGCTCGAATTCGTCATCGAGCAGGTTCTCGATGCTGCCGACGAGAAAAATATTGTCGTTCACCTGGTACTCGGCGGCAAGATCGATCTTGACATAACTGTCGGCGTCGTCGTCGGTGATGTCGTTCACGAAGTCGCCGTCGTTGTCTATGAACGCAAACGTGCGGTCGGAACGCTCGCTCGCATACGTCGCATCAAGGTTGACCTTCCACCGCTCATGCGAATAGTTCAGGTTGAGCGATACCAAGTGCTTCGGAATGCGTATCAGGTCGCTGCCCTCGTCGTCCTCGGTCTCCGTGAAAGTGTATGCGCCCCTCAGCGCCAGGTGGTACGGCAGTTGGGCCGTCACTTCCACCTCGAGTCCTTCCGATTCGGCATCGTCGAGATTTGCAAGCGTAAAAACACCCGGCGCGGTCTGGATCGAGGTTATCAGCTCTTCGTAGTCGACCTGGAAATACGTTGCGCCCACGACTACCGTTCCGTCGAGGAGCGTCTGCTCGAAACCGACGTCCCACGCCTTGCTTTCCTCAGGCTTCAGGTCCGGATTGGCAAAGAAGAACGGCGGCGAGTCGAAGAAAAGATCCAGGAAGTTCGGGTTCTTGATGCCCTCGCCATAGCTGGCCTTGAGCCGCGTATCCGTTGCCACGAGAAGGTAGTTCGCGTTGATGCGCGGCGTGACCTCCGAGCCGTACTCGCTGTTGTCGTCGTGCCTGACGCCGGCGACAACGTCGAGCCTGTCGAAGAACGAGAGGGCGGCCTGCGCGTAAAAGCCGAGGTTGCGCCGTTTGTCGTCGATCACGGTCGTCCCGGAAAAGGCGTCGATCGAGACGATATCGGCCTCTTCCTGCTCCCAATCGAGCCCGAAGGTGAGGACGTGATCCTCGAGCACACGAAAATCGTGCTTGTAATTTACGGAATAGCGGTTGAACGTAGTGTCGTTCGTGAACGCCGCGTCGTTGAACGCGTCCTGCGCAACGGGATCGGAGGCGCTCAGCGTTTGATCCGAGTACGAAAGCTGCAGGAAGTGGCTCCACCACTCGTTGAAACGATTGTCATATTGAATCGCGAACGTCACGTCTCTGGACTCCAGCTCGTCGTCGGGATCCTCGGGCAGGAACTGTGTCGAGCCGGGATTGTCCCTCTCGGCATCCTGATACCGGAAGATGAACGAGAGATTCAGCTCATCCTCGATGCTGAATCCTACACGCGCGGAAAGGACCGAGTTGTTGTAGCGGTCGTTCGTCAGGCCGTCCACATTGGCGGTGCCGAAGTGTGACGCGGCAATCGCGTAATTAAAGCTGTCGACCGAGCCCGAAACGCTCACAGTCTCGAGATTGTTGTCCAGGTTGCCGCCCTGCGCCGAAACTTCTATCCGCGGCTTCCCCTCGCCTTTTTTCGTGATTATGTTGATCACGCCGCTGAGGGCGTCGGCGCCGTAAAGCGCGCTCTGCGGTCCGCGGACTATTTCGATGCGCTCGACGTTGTCGATCGTGAGATGGGCGAGATCGGCCAGCCCGATCTGGTCGGTCAGCTCGACGCCGTCTATCATGATGAGCGTGAAGTCCGACTGCCCGCCCCGCATGAACAGCGAGGTGGTCGAGCCGCTGGAGCCCGTCTCCAGGATGCTGAGGCCGGGAACCTGCCGCAGCGCCTCGACGACGCGGTTCGAGCCCAGCTGCTCGAGCTGCTCTCTGGTGATAACCGTCACCGACGAGCCGATACGGCTCACCGGAGTCTCGATGCTGGTCGCGGTCACGATCACCGGCTCGAGCGTCTCGGGCTCGTCGACTATGTCCGTCGCAGACTCCGCGCCGGAATCCCCGGATTCGTCATTCGCCGCGGCGAGCGTCGTCCATCCGAAGCCGTCCGAGGACGGAGTCCCCTCCTCGGCGAATGCGGCAGGTGCGCCAAAAAACAGAAGCGTGATGATACAGATGGTAACGGTGGTTCTCATGCTTCTCCTCCTCTCCCTGGAAAGGGTGAGCGTTGGGCCGGGCGGCAAGGTTTCCTGACTCACGGCGTCGCCTACTCCCCGCGCCTTCCCACCGGCGCCTGGGCGCCGACAGTGGCCTGCGGCGGGTTTCGTGCCGATCACAGTTGCCGGGCAGAAGCGGACTCTCACCGCTTTCCCTACATCCGTCCGACGTGTCTTGAAGGGCGAAAAAAAATCCCGATTCTCGCGTGAGAACCGGGGATAGCCTTCTGCCCTTCACTATCTCCCCTCGGAGAATCCAATGTGTGAAGCGGCATGGGGCAGGTCTTCTGGCTTACGGGTCGTCCTACTCACCGCGCCTTCCCGGCCCTAAAGGCCAGTGGCTGTAGCGGCTTTCGTACCCGATCACAGCGGCGGGGCCGCGACGGATTCTCACCGTCTTCCCTTACGTTTCCCCTGAGGAAACGCCCAATGCCTACATGTCGTGCGATATTCTATATTGCCGCCTCGAAAAATGTCAAGCTAAAAGCCTTTCGGAGGGAAAAGCGCGGTTCACGAACCTCGGACCATCTGTTGCGGGGCTCGCGGAAAAGGGGCTGTTTATGTTATCTGCGGACAAAGAATTTGCCGTGGCACGCCAAGTTGATTTATAATTAGGGTGTGATGCGGCGTTGCATAATCGAGTTCCCCTATGTCACAGCCATTTAACAAGTTAACGATAACTCTGCTTTTGGCGGCGTGCCTGCTCTTGGCGGGTTGCAGCACGACATACTATAAAGAGGACGCCGATAAGGAAGTTTATGGGATTGTCTCAAAGAAAAGCGAGAAGATCGGCGGGATGCCCTCCCATTTCACGATCGAGCCGGAAGAGAAAACAGCTCCTTATGATGCGGGCGCCTCCTCCCCGGTCGTGATGTCTCTCGAGGCTGCTCTCAATATCGCTGTCGAGAATTCGCGCGACTACCAGCGCCGGAAAGAGAGCCTCTATTCGCAGGCGCTGTCCCTGACCCTCGCCCGGCACAGATTCGACCCCATTTTCTCGGGCACCGCCTCCGGCGAGATCGAGAGAGAGGCGCAGAGGAACAGCATTTCGGGCGCTCTCTCTTTTGGCATATCGAAAATGCTCGCGACCGGGGCCGACCTGTCGGTGGTGCTGACGACGAACCTGTTCCGGTTCGTCTCCGGCGGCGACCCCGCGACGGCGGCTGCCTCCATCATCAGCGCCGGCGTTGTGCAGCCGCTGTTGGAAGGCGGCGGAAGGACCGTTGCGCTCGAGGACCTCACGCAATCGGAGCGAAACACGGTTTACGCTATCAGGGATTTCGTGCGGTTCCGCAAGGCGCTTTCCGTCGGCATCGCCAAGGACTACTACGATCTGTTGCAGCAGAAGGACGAAGTCGATAATGCGTGGAACAATTACAAGAATCTCAAAGACGAGCTCGATCGCTCACGTCTGATGGCGATGGCGGGCAGGCTGCCCGAGTTCCAAGTCGATCAGACCGAGCAGGACGAGCTTCGCGCCCGCGACAGATGGATCAGGGCGGAGGAGGCCTACGAGAACCTGCTGGATGAGTTCAAGATCGACCTTGGCATCCCGACCGACATCCCGATCGAGCCCGATCCGGCGGAAATGGAGAAATTGTCGCGAGGCGGAATCGTCCCGCCGCCGATGTCCTTCGACGAGGCGACAGTCGTTGCGATCGACGGCAGGCTCGATCTGAAAAACGCGAGGGGAAGCGTCGCCGACGCCGGGAGAAAGATCAAGGTCGCCGCAAACGCACTGAAGCCGGGGCTCGACATCTCGGCCTCGGTCGAGGCCGGTACCGACGGCGAAACCAAGCCGCTCGATTTCGACTTTGACAACGCCTCCTACAGCGCGGGCCTCGAGCTGAGACTCCCGCTGGACAAAAAAACAGAACGCAACGCCTACCGCCAGGCGTTGATAAATCTCGCTGCCTCGGAAAGGAACCTCGCCGAACGGATCGACGAGATAAAGCAGGAAATTCGCAACGCGTCGCGCAATCTGGAGCAGGCCGGACAGAGCTACAACATCCAAAAAAACAGCCTGAGCCTGGCCGGGCAACGTGTCGAGAGCACATCGCTGCTCCAGCAGGCGGGCAGGGCGAGCACCAGAGACGTTCTGGAATCGCGCGAGGCTCTCATCGAGGCGCAAAATGCCGTTTCACGCGCACTCGTAGACCATTTCAACGCGCGGCTGGACCTGCTGCTCGCCATGGAGAGCCTGCGAATTGACGACAAAGGAGTGTGGATCGAAGAGCATGACGCCGAATCGTGAAAACAGAATGATCGGAACCGCAAAAGCGCTTCTGGGAAGAAGAAAGCTCGCCCTCGGCGCGGCAGGGACGGTCGCCGTGCTGATACTGCTCGCCTTCGGACCGCTGAACGGCTTCAGAGACTCCGACGGAGACCTGCTCACATACACGGTCAAAAGGGGCGACCTTGTCATCGACATCGTCGAATCCGGAAGCCTCGAGGCGACCGAGTCAGAGGTCATCCGCTCGCGGGTCGAGGGCAAAGCGACAATCATCTCGCTCGTTCCCGAGGGCACGATTATAACCGAGGAGGACGTCGAGCGCGGCATGATTCTCATCGAGCTCGATTCCTCGGATTTGCGGGACCGGGAAGTAAAGCAGGAGATCGCGGTGCAGAGCGAGTCGGCGAAGTTCGCCGACGCGAAGGCCACCTACGCAATTCAGATCAAGCAGAACGAAAGCAACCTCAAGAAAGGGGAGCTGGATGTCAAGTTCGCACGGATGGACATCCGGAAATATCTCGGCTCGGAGACGGCCGATCTGTTCGTCGATCGAGAGATCGAGCTATCCTCCATGCTGAGCGGCGCGGGCCTCGGAGGCGAGGCGCTTCAGAACAAGCGCCGGCTCGAGAGCGATATCGACCTTGCGAAGGAAGAAGTCGCGCGCGCCGTCGTCAGGCTCGACTGGACGAAGAAGCTGTTCGAAAAAGGATACGTCACGCGCGACGACCTGCAGGCCGATGAGCTGGGGCTCAAGCGCGAGCGGGTCAACCAGGAACAGGCCGAGACCGCGCTGAATCTTTTCCTGCGATACGAATTCGAAAAGGTGGCCGAGAAAAGGCGCTCGGATTCCGAAGAGGCCGTCAGGGAACTCGACAGGATCGTCGCCAAGAACGAGGCCGAGATGTCCAAGGCCGAGGCCCGGCTGAAGTCGGCCGAGGCGTCTTACAAGAACCAGGTGAGCCAGCTCGAGAAAATTCGCAGGCAAATCGAGAACTGCACCATCCGCGCCCCGCATCCCGGGCTGGTCGTCTATGCGGGAATCAACCAGGTCTGGCAGACCAACAGGGTCGAAGAAGGCAAGCAGGTTCGCGAGCAGGAAGAAATAATAAAAATTCCGAACACCACGTCGATGATGGTGAGGACGACCGTGCACGAGTCGGTCATCGCCCGCGTCCGAAAAAAGCAGAAGGCGAATATCACGATCGACTCGCTTCCGGACAGGGCCCTCGAGGGCGAGGTGATAAAGGTGGCAATCCTGCCCGACCAGCAGAACAGGTGGCTGAATCCGAACCTGAAAGTCTACGAGACCGACGTGTCGATCTTCGGGACCGATCCGGACCTCAAGCCCGGCATGTCCGCCCAGGTCAGGATAATTATCAAAGAGCTTGACGGCGTCCTGATGATTCCTCCGCAGGCCGTAGCCACCCACAACGGCAAGAGGGTCTGCTTCGTGAAGACGGCGTTCGGCACAGAGCGCAGAGAAATTAAGACCGGCGATTACAATGACAGATTCATCGAGGTAAAAGACGGCCTGGAGGAAGGGGATAAAATAATCCTGAACGCGGATGATTATTCTTCTCGAGGGTGAGCCCTTCCCGCCGATCCGAAACAGAAAATGAGCGCATGCCGATAATCGAGGCAGTTGACATAATAAAGAGATACTACAGGGGCGAGGCCGTCGTCGACGCCCTGTGCGACGTAACCGTTTCTTTCGAAAAGGGTGAATACATAGCGCTCATGGGGCCGTCCGGCTCCGGCAAGTCCACGTTTCTCAACATTCTCGGCTGCCTCGACGTGCCGACCTCGGGAAGATATCTCCTCGACAACGCGCCCACGTCCGATCTGTCCGACGACGAGTTATCCGACATCCGCCGCGACAAGATAGGTTTCGTTTTCCAGTCGTTTAACCTGATCGGCGAGCTGAGCGTCGTCGAGAACATCGAGGTGCCGCTCTTTTATCAGGGCATGAGCGAAAAGCAAAGCCGCGAGCGGGCCGCCGGGCTGGCGGAGGCGGTCGGGCTCGGACATCGCCTCGGGCATCGCCCGATGGAACTCTCGGGCGGCGAGCAGCAGCGTGTCGCCATAGCGCGCGCCATGGCCAACGACCCGCTCATCATACTCGCCGACGAGCCAACCGGCAACCTCGACTCGAAATCCGGCGGCGAAATACTCGATACGCTCGGCCGTCTGAACGACGAGGGCAAGACCGTGATCGTCGTCACGCATGACGCGGATGTCGCGGCGCGCGCCCAGCGCGTAGTAAGGTTCAGGGACGGTCGCATCCGGAACGGCGGGCTTTCGGGAGGCGAGCCGGCATG
>CBDUSG010000111.1:0-8308 GCA_965369575.1 uncultured bacterium
CGGTCGATCATTGATCCACGCCCGGGGATCAGGCTTCAGGCGGGACCGCCCGGGGGTTCCGTGGATGACCGTTCGCATGGATGTCGTTTGATCGCTCCGCGGGCCGATTTCCGACCTTGACAAAGTCTTCGGCGTTTGCTATCTTTTTGAGGAACTTTGTCTCCCGACGCCGCAGCACTCCATTTTTCAATCTTACCGGCGAGGGCTTTCATGGCTCAACGACGCGGGCTTTGGTCTTGGTTGCTCCAGTGAATATCGGGCGCGTACCTCATTTTCGGAATGGGCGTGCACGTCGCGGTGCTTCCGCTGGGCAAGGAAGCCATCACATTCGAGAGCGTGTCGGCGCGTCTGCAGCACGGATGCTGGTTCGTTTTCGATCTGCTTCTTCTCATCACCTGCGTCTATCACGGCTTCAACGGGCTGTGGTCGATATTCGCCGATTTCAATCCATCGGAAAAACTGAGGCGGGGTATAGGCTGGGGACTGGCGCTGCTTGGGCTGGTGTGGATCGCCTACGGCGTCTTCGTCCTCGCGCCATTTGCGGGCTAGGAGTTTTCGCGTGAACTGGCTTAAAGATTTCATGCTCAACCGGCACGAGGGACAGCCCTCGTTCGGCCTTCAGCGGCTGACGGGAATCCTGCTCGCGGTCTATCTTATCCCGCACATTTTCCTCAACGGCTATGCGTTCCTTTTCGGCCCTGAAAAATACGATGAGGCCGCGGCCATGGCGCAGAAGCTGCACTGGCTGGAGATTCTGATAATACTCGGCGTGGCCTTTCACATGTTCAACGGCGCTCGCATCATTGTTGTTGATTTCTTCTCGGCCACGCGCAGCCGCAAGGCGCTGTTTTGGGTCGCGGGCGCGCTGACCGCGCTCACCATGATTTACAGCCTGTACATATACATCCCGAAAATGCTCGGGCACTGAATATGGGAGCCCCATATACGATACGATGCAATACCATGACGTCATAATCGTCGGCGGCGGACTGGCCGGCCTCAGGGCCGCGATCGAGGTCAACATGCACAACATCAAGGCTGCCGTCCTGTCGAAGGTCTACCCTATCCGCTCGCATTCGGTCGCGGCGCAGGGCGGCATCAACGCGCCGATGGGAAATCATCCGCGCGGCTCGCACGACTCGTGGGAGCGTCACGCGTTCGACACCGTCAAGGGGAGCGACTACCTCGCGGACCAGGACGCCGTCGTTCGCATGATAAAGGATTCCACGCAGCGCATCATCGAGATGGAGCACTGGGGCTGCCCGTTCAACCGCACGCCCGACGGCAAGATAGCCCAGCGGCCGTTCGGGGGCGCCGGTTTTCCGCGCACGTGTTTTGTCACCGACAAGACCGGCCACTCGCTTTTGCTCACGCTCAACGAGCAGATTGTCAAGTACGAGCAGGCGGCCGAGCGCGGTGAACTGAAAATATACAACGAATGGTTAGTCACATCGCTGGTTATCGAGGACGGCGTGTGCCGCGGTGTGATCGCGCTCGACCTGGCGAGCGGAAAGCTCGAGGCGTTCAAGGCCGACGCCGTCATCTTCGCCACGGGCGGCTCGGGCCGGGTCTACCCCAACTCGACGAACGCGCTTATCAACACCGGCATGGGCATGGCCGTTCCGTTCCGGGCGGGTGTCCCGCTCAAGGACATGGAATTCATCCAGTTCCATCCGACCTCGCTGCTCGGCTCGAACATTCTCATGACCGAGGGCTGCCGCGGGGAGGGCGGTTACCTGATGAACAGCAAAGGCGAGCGTTTCCTCGCCGACTACTCCGACAGCCGCAAGGCGATGGAGGTCGCTCCGCGCGACATAATCTCCCGCAACATGACGACCGAAATTCTCGAGGGGCGAGGTTTTGACGACGAGTATATGCTGCTCGATCTCAGGCACCTGGGTGAGGAGAAGATCGCGACCCGGCTGCCGGGCATACGCGACATATGCAACAAGTTTCTCGGCATCGACCCTGCCGACGAGCCGATACCCGTCCAGCCGGGTCAGCACTACACGATGGGCGGCATCGACTGCGACAAGGACAGCGCCTCGCGTGTGTCGGGCTTTTATGCGGCTGGCGAGGCGGCCTGCGTGAGCGTTCACGGCGCGAACCGGCTCGGCGGCAACTCGCTGCTCGAGACAATCGTGTACGGCAAGATCGCCGGCGAGCACGCGTCCGGCTACGTTTCGGGAAAATCCGACGCGGGCGCGGGCGATGAAGCGCTCGGGGACGCGCTCAAGCGCGAAGAGGAAAAGCTCGACAAATTCCTCGGCTCCGACGGCCCGGAGGACCCCTCCGACATTAAGCAGGAGATGCAAACCGTCATGAAGGAAAAGATCGGCATCTTCCGCACAAAGGACAAGCTCGCCGAGGCGGCGGAAAAGATGACGGAACTCAGGGAACGCTACAGTAAAATCAAGCTCAGGCACACGGGCCGCAAATTCAATTTTGACCTCATGTGGAACCTCGAGCTGGGCGGAAGCCTCGACGTAGCCGAGGTCATAGTCCGTGGCGCGCTCGCGCGCGAGGAGAGCCGCGGCTCGCATTTCCGCCTCGATTTCAAAACACGCGACGACGACAAATTCCTCAAGCACACGCTCGCATATCATACGCCCGACGGGCCGAGGTTCGAATACAGCGAAGTCACCCTCGGCTTCTGGGAGCCGAAAGAACGGAAATACTAATCGAGGAAAAGCAATTGGCAGACGTGACCTTCAGAGTGTTCAGATTCGATCCCGAGAAGGACGAAGGCCCGCGCTTCGACACGTTCCGCGTGCCCCCGTTCAAGAAGGGGCTGACCGTGTTCGAAGGGCTTTTCTATATCCTCGAGAAGATCGACGGCTCGCTTGCGTTCAGGGCGTCGTGCCGCGAGGGCATCTGCGGCTCGTGCGCGATGCACATCAACGGCAAGTACCGGCTCGCATGCGAGGCCCAGGTCGCTGAACTGGGGTCGGACACGGTCACGATCCGGCCGCTGGGGCATCTCGAGGTGCTGCGCGACCTTGTCGTCGACATGGAGCCGTTCTTCGAGAAGTATAAATACATAAAACCCTACCTGATGCCCGGCAGCCCGCCTCCCGAGCGCGAGCGCCCGCAGTCAGCGGGCGAGCAGGCGAAGGTGACTCCGTCGATCGACTGCATCCTCTGCTCGTGCTGCCATGCCTCGTGCACCGTCACCGGCACCGACCCGGAATACCTGGGCCCGGCCGCGCTGCTGTGGGCCGACAGGTTCGTCAGGGATTCGCGTGACGGCGCCGACGACGAGCGGCTCGATCTCGTCGACCAGATGCACGGCCTGTGGCGCTGCCATACGATCTTTTCATGCCAGGAGGTCTGCCCCAAGGACCTCGATCCCACCGGCGCAATCGCCGACCTCAAACGCAAGGCCATCAAGCGCAAGCTCCTTGGCCGATAAGCAGACCGGTCAGGCCCGCGCACCTCGCGCGGCGACGTTTCAATCCAGTGTAATATGAAGGGTGGAAGAGGCCCGGCCTGCCGTCAATCGTCCGTCGGCTCCGGGCCTTCGGCCTGCGCTGTCCGTTTATCGATCCTTCGCTTGCCGAAGTGGCCGATGAGCGCGACGGCGAGCAGCAACCAGAAGAGCGGAAGCAGCAGAGTGGATCCTATTACGAAGACCTGGATGAGAAGATTGAGGGCGTTCGAGAGGTTTCCGTGGATGAACCGCCACTCGACGTAAAAAAACAGGATGCAGATCGCGGCAAGGCCCACGGCACGCATGACTACAAACAGATTTCGCGGATTCTTCATGATCGATTCCTCCACGTCGACTCGAGATGCCGGCCGACCGTTGTCATATTACCCCATGAGGAGCCGTTTTGCAACCGCCGGAAACGCAACCCGCGCCCGTTGTTTGCCCGATCGGATCGCTGTCCCGGACGATCCCGGTGATACACTGCGCCGAGCGCGGGCGGGAATGTGGACGAAAATGCCGTTTGATAACCCTTTGACACACTGCGGCGCTTTTGCTAAACTATGGCTTGCCGTCGGCCGCGGATGCGGCGGCAGAATCCCATCCGATGTTTTCGCAGCCCCAATTATTGCGAGGCCGTCAAATGAAAATTCACGAGTACCAGGCTAAAGAAATCCTGAGGAACTTCGGAGTGTCCGTGCCGCGCGGCCGCGTCGCAGAAACACCGCACGAGGCCCGCAAGATCGCCGAAGAACTCGGCGGCGCGGTCGTCGTCAAGGCGCAGATACATGCGGGCGGCCGCGGCAAGGGCGGCGGCATAAAGGTGGCCGCGTCCCCCGATGAAGCCGAGAAGGCCGCCGACGCCATCCTCGGAATGACGCTCGTCACGCCCCAGACCGGTCCCGATGGGCGGCTCGTGCAGCGCGTTCTCATCGAGGAGGCGGGCGACATTGCGCGCGAGCTTTATCTCGGAGTGGTCATTGATCGCGCGTCCGAGTGTCCCGTCATCATGGCCAGCGAGGCCGGCGGAATGGATATCGAGGAGGTCGCCGCCAAAACCCCCGAGAAGATCCTGAAAGTCATTGTCGACCCCGCCGTCGGCCTGCAGCCGTTCCAGATTCGCAAGCTATGTTTCGGACTGAATCTCGCGAAAGATCTGACAAGCCAGGTCGGCCGCATGATCTCGAATCTTTACAGAGCATTCATCGAGTGCGATTGCTCGCTTGCCGAGATAAACCCGCTTGCGATCACAAAAGACGGCGAGGCGTTCGCGCTCGACGCGAAGATCAGCCTCGACGACAACGCGCTGTATCGCCACAAGGCCCTCGCCGAGCTGCGCGATGTCTCGGAGGAAGAGCCGCTCGAGGTCGAGGCCTCGAAGCACAACCTCAGCTACATCAAGCTTGACGGCTCGGTCGGCTGCATGGTCAACGGCGCCGGCCTCGCGATGGCCACGATGGACATAATCAAGCTGCACGGCCGGATGCCCGCCAACTTCCTCGACGTCGGCGGCGCCGCCAGCGCCGAGCGCGTCGCCAGCGCATTCCGGATACTCACCGCCGATGACAACGTGAAGGCAGTGCTGATAAACATATTCGGCGGGATCGTCCGGTGCGACCGTGTCGCCAACGGCATTGTCGAGGCTCTGAAGGAGGTCGGGGTAAAGATGCCGATAGTCGTGCGGCTCGAGGGAACGAATTCGAAAGAGGGCGGAGAAATCCTCGAGAAATCGGGGCTCGAATTCACGGTGGCCGAAACGCTGGACGACGCCGCGCGCAAGGTCGTTGCGGCCGCGGGTTAGCGGAGGAACGAAACAGCCCCGGGCCCCCTTATGTCACGCTTTTGGTGCCAGGCACCAAAGCGTGAATTAAGCATTAGATGATCCCCGGGTTCGTTAGCGGAGGAATACGATGAGCATCCTTGTCGATGAAAACACGCGCCTGCTCGTGCAGGGCATCACCGGAAAAGAGGGCGCGTTCCACGCGAGGCAGTGCATAGAATACGGGACCGACGTCGTCGCGGGCGTGACGCCCGGGAAGGGCGGGACGAAAATGGACGACGTGCCCGTCTTCAACACGGTCGAACAGGCCGTCGGCGAGACGGGCGCGAACGCGTCGATGGTGTTCGTGCCGCCGCCGTTCGCCGCCGATGCGATCATGGAAGCCGCCGCCGCGGGCGTTGCGCTCGTCGTCTGCATCACCGAGGGCATCCCGACGCTCGACATGGTGCGCGTCAAGCGCTACCTTCGCGGCAGGCCCACGCGGCTCATCGGCCCGAATTGCCCCGGCGCGATGACACCCGGCAAATGCAAGGTCGGCATCATGCCCGGCTTCATCCATAAAGAGGGCAGCGTCGGCCTCATCTCCCGAAGCGGCACGCTGACCTATGAAGCCGTCGACCAACTCACGCGCCGCGGCATCGGGCAATCGACGTGCGTCGGCATCGGCGGCGATCCCATCATCGGAAGCACGTTTGTGGACCTGCTCAAGCTTTTCCAGGAGGATGAGGCAACGGCCGCGGTCGTCATGATCGGCGAGATAGGCGGCACGGCAGAGGAAGAGGCGGCCGCCTTCGTGAAGGAACACATGACAAAGCCGGTCGTCGGCTTCATCGCGGGCCGCACCGCGCCGCCGGGCAAGCGCATGGGCCATGCAGGCGCGATAATCGCCGGCGGCAAAGGCACGGCGACCGAGAAGATCGAGGCGATGAAGGCCGCGGGCATCTCGATCAGCGAGAGTCCGGCGGCAATCGGCGAGACCATGCAAAAGGTTCTCGGGACGATATAGACGGCGTCCGTTTCCTCGCAGACGCTGCAACGACCAGGCGCGGATCGGGCACAGCGCCGTGCCCCTACGTGTTATCTCGACGCGTTCGCCTCTACGATGACGGCGACGTGGAGGGCGAACACAAGGTTCGCCCCTACAATTCTGCGATTATCCTCGGCGCGACGGCTCAGCGCGACTGTAGGGGCGAACCTCGTGTTCGCCCGAAGCGGTAACGGCGGCGAATCTAGCGACAGGGTTTTTGGTTTCTACTTCATTATTCCCGTCAATGCCGCAATGCCGATAGGAACCAATATCCACCCGAGAATTGTGTGCACTCTCACCCAGATTTGCGCAAACCAACGGTGCTGCTTTGGTATCCAGACACTTGCGGCTTTCAGATCTATAAACGGAACGAACAGGTCGAGGCTGTACCAGAATGCGTTGTAATGGCGAGCGGCGTCTTCCGCCTTCTGCGGTTCCATGTTCTGCCTGCTCCAGAAAACAGCACAGCCGACGAGAACGATCAGCGCGCTCCAGAGGAACGCTCGGCTGGGGCTGCGCCCGTAGCGAACAGAGTAATCGAGAAAATAGCTCCCCAGCTTTCGCCGGATTCCGTGCAGAATCTCCTTGCGCTCGCGCCGCTTCTGCGCGATAAAGACCTCGTCGGCCCGCTCGGAATGTCCCTTCCGCTTGAAAAAGGCTTCGAGATCGGCGTAGACGGAGGCATTGTATCTTGACAGGTTGACCAGGTCCAAAAACGTCGTCCATGTGTCCTGCCCGCTGACCGCGGGAATATGCTCGTACTTTATCCCGTCAAGCTTGACTGATTCGGGATCATCCGGCAAGGAAACTTCTGCCAGATTCAAGGTCAGAAATCGGCTGTGTTCCAGGCTTGCCTCATTTTCAATGACCACTCGGCTGAGTGACGCAGGCCCTTCAACCCGGAGGTACACTGCAGCCAGCGTTCGAAGACGCATATCCTCAATCCGAAGCTCCCGCCTGATTAGCGCCCGTGACAAGTCAAGGCGGCATCCCTCGTGCGCGTCATCTTCGCACTTGGCGCGTGCGATCAAGAGATCAAGAAATTCGGAGTCCTGCATAGAGACTGGCCCCGCGAAAACCACATCGTGGAAAAGGGCGGCCTCTCCCACCTTCATGCTGTTGAAGTCTGCCGTCTTGTCCACATTTGTGAATTCGGCTCCGTCAGCCACGAATTGGCCGGAGATTTCCACACCGCGAAAGTCCACCGGTCCCGCGAACCCCGCTTTCCTGAAGAAAGCGGTATCCCCCACCTTCATGCCGTTGAAGTTTGCCTCCTTGTCTTTGCTGGTAAATTCGGCTCCGTCAGCCCAGAATTGGCTGGAGATTTCCGCACCGCCAAAGTTCACCGGTCCCGCAAAGACCGCTTTCTTGAAGAAGACGATACGCCCCACCTTCATGTCGCTGAAGTCTGCTTCCTTGTCTTCGCTAGTGAACTTGGCTCCGTCAGCCTCAAAGTTGTTACCAATACTCGCACTGCTAAAATTCACCTGTCCCGCAAAGACCGCGTTGCCGAAGAAAGCGGCGCTGCCCACCTTCATGCCGTTGAAGTTTGCTACTTCCCCGGGGTTTGTGAATTCGGCTCCGGCAGCTACGAATTGGCTGGAGATTTCCGCACCGCGAAAGCTCACCGGCCCCGCAAAGGCCGCGTTCCTGAAAAAAGCGATACTCCCCACCTTCATGCCGTCGAAGTTTGCGGTCTTGCCCGCATTTGTGAATTCGGCTCTGTCAGCCTCGAAGCTGTTACCAATACTCGCACTGCCAAAATTCACCGCTCCCGCAAAGACCGCGTTGCTGAAGAAAGCGGTATCCCCCACCTTCATGCCGTTGAAGTTTGCCTCCTTGTCTTTGCTGGTAAATTCGGCTCCGACAGCCGCGAATTGGCTGGAGATTTCCGCACTGCCAAAGTTCACCGCTCCCGCAAAGACCGCCTTATTGAAGAGAGCGAAACTTCCGACCTTCAAGCCGTTGAAGTTTACCATCTTGTCCGCATTGGTGAACTTGGCTCCGTCAGCCTGGAAGCTGTTACCAATACTCGCGACGCCAAAGTTCACCGGTCCCGCAAAGACCGCCTTCC
>CBDUSG010000112.1:0-8276 GCA_965369575.1 uncultured bacterium
CGATACGCGCGCCGAGCCGGATTTCTTGGCCGAGCTGCACAAGGCGCTGTCCGAGAAGCGTTCGGCCGCGATGGCGGCGCCGAAGATGCTTTTCGGGCGCGCGCCGGACACGATAAACTCGATGGGGCTGGGCTACAGCATCACGGGCTCGAATCACGATATCGGATTCGGCCTCGAAGACGGCCCGCAATTCTCCGAGCGCAAATGGGTATTCGGGCCGTGCGGCGGGGCGGGAATGTATCGCCGGAGCGTTTTCGAGGACGTCGGCGCGTTTGATGTGGATTTCTTCATGTATTACGAGGACGTCGACTTCTGCTTTCGAGCACAATTGGGTGGGCACAAATGTGTTTCCGTTCCGACGGCGCGAATTTACCATGCCGAGGGCGCCAGCGGGGGAACGCTGCCGAGGCCTCGGAATTTCTATTTGGCGCGGAATTCGCTCGCGGTGATCGCGAAGAATTTTCCGCGTCGGCTCCTGCTCAGGCACTGGCATGTCGTGCTGTGGGAGATTTCCAAGAGGGCGGGCTCGCCCATGCTCAAGGGCGACTTTTCGGCCATATTGGGATATATTTCGGGCATTTTCGGCCTGAAAAGGGCTTTGAAAAAGCGCGCCGAAGGACAGGGCCGAAAGAGAGTTTCCGATAACTATATCGAGGATATCCTGCTGCGAAACCGGACAGTCCCGGGCGAAATCAACCTGCGCGGGAGACCGGTCGAGGGACTTCAATGAAGCTTGCATGCGTGGGACCGCTGAGTCCGTCAAGGACCGGCGTGGCCCGATTCAGCGAGAATCTGCTGCCTTTTTTGGCGAAGCGATGCGAAATTAAGCTGTTTACAGAGGAAAATCCTCCAGCGTCGACGCCGATATTGAGCGAGTTCTCCGCGGCTCCCATAGCCGCCCTTACCGCCGAGGCGTCGACGTTCGACGCCATTCTGTATCATATGGGGAACCATTACAGGTTCCACAGGCGTGTCTTCGAGGCTCTTGCGGAAGTTCCGGGCATCGTGCTTTTTCACGACTGCGTGCTGAACCAGTTTTTCGCCAAATATGCGCTCGAGCGAGGCAATTTCGGCGTTTTTCGCCGGCTTTTCGAGCTTTGTTACGCCGATTCCGGCCAGTCGGACGCATCTTTATTTATCGAGGGTAAAAGCGACCCGTACCGATTTCCGATGGCGGGCGCGGTCGCCATGCGCTCGCGAGGGACAATAGTCATGAGCGATTACGGCCGCGACATCATCCGCGGCGAGGCCGCCGGCGTCGAAGTGCTGAAGATAAATTTCCCGCACTTCGAATCGGGAGGCGAATCCGAGCCGGCCGAGTCGGCCGAGCCGACCGAGACGTTTCGTCGCAGGTTCGGTGTTGCCGAAGGGTGTTTTGTCGTGACCTGCATCGGGCACATGACACCGGCGAAGAGAGTTGACGTTGCGCTCGAGGCTTTTCGCAAATTCAGCGAAAAGGCTCCGAACAGCGTTTTCCTGCTTGCGGGCGACGAATCGCCGCGATTGTCCATTTCAGACATGATCGCTCGCTCGCGCCTCAAAAACGCGAGATATCTCGGGTATCTCGAGCGTACCGACCTCGACGGGCTGATGCGGTTGTCCGATGTCTGCGTCAACCTCAGGTATCCGAGCAACGGTGAGATGTCGGCGACGCTGCTCGATATGCTCGGTCGCGGCAAAGTCACGGCGGTCTCCGACTACGCGCAGTTCGCCGAGTTCCCCGACGGAACCTGCGTCAAGATCGGTCTCGGCCCCGGCGAGGTGGATGCGCTGGCGGGCGAGCTGCTCGATCTCTCACGCGACGAGGAACGCAGGCTGAGCATCGGAAAGGCCGCAAGAGAGCGCATCGAGCGCGAACACAGGCCGGGCGACGCCGCGGACGCAATCATCGATTTCGCGCAGGCGCAATCCGGCGCCGAGCCGGTTCTCACCCTCGAAGATATTCGGGGTCTTCTGCTTCCGGACGGTCCGGTCAGGCGCATGGGGCAGATGATCGCTTATAACGGGCGTCGAGCGGCCGCCTATTGCAGGGAGCGTGGAGTGGTTCGGACGACGAGGCAGGCCGTGAGGCGCGCATTCGTCCGGATGGCATGAGGAACGACATCGTATGCGCATCGGCATAGACGCTACGCCCATAATCAACCACAGCGGCACGGGATATTACACCCAGAAACTGATCGAGTTCCTGGGGCGCGCCGACGGTGAAAACAAATATGTCCTCTTCTGCCCGAATGGATACGCGGCCGAACTCGAGCATCCGGGGATGTTCGACTATCCCAACTTTCGCATCATCGAATTGCGTTCTCGGGGACAGGCCGCGCTCGCTCTGTGGAAGCAGTTCAGCCTGCCGACTCAAATTCGCAAGCTCGGGATCGATCTGATTCATTTCCCCTCATTTATCGCGTCGCTGAGAACGGACATACCCTCGGTGGTAACCGTGCATGATCTTTGCTTTACACTTTTCCCCGAGGCCTTTTCACTGCTGCGGCGACCGTACTACAATTTCATAATCCCTCGCAGCGCCCGGCATTGCAATACCGTCATCGCCGACTCCGAATCCACGAGGAGCGACATACTCAAGCACCTTGCCAGGGGGAACGGAGATGTTCAGACCATCCATCTGGGCGTCGATCCCGTTCGCTTTTATCATGTGGCCGAGGAATCCGAACGCGAGAGTATGCGCGAGCGATACGGACTGCCGAAGGACTTCATCCTCTACGTCGGAACGCTGGAACCTCGCAAGAACATTCCGCGATTGATACGGGCGTTCGGCTATGGAGTCGTGTCGAAGGGGCTGCCGCACCACCTTGTTATCGCCGGCAGGAGGGGATGGCTCTTTGACGACATATTCAACGAAGTCAAGTCTCTGGACCTCGAGGGCCGGGTGCATTTCCCCGGCTATATACCGCCATCGCATCTCGCCGCGCTTTACAGCATGGCCCGCTCGGTTGCGTATCCGTCCCTGTATGAGGGTTTCGGCCTGCCCTGTCTCGAGGCGATGTCGTGCGGCACGCCCGTGATCACGTCGGACCGCTCGTCTTTGCCCGAGCTTGTCGAGGATTGCGGGCTCATCGTCGACCCGACGTCGGTGGATTCGATAGCGGCCGCCTTGCAGAAAATCTGCTCCGACGACGAGTGCCACAGGCTGCTTTCCGAGCGCGGCCCCCATCGCGCGAGCCATTTTTCCTGGCTGACGACCGCGAAGCGGACCGTGGACGTCTACAACCGCACGATCGATCGAGCTGAATGAAAATTCTGCAAGTATACAAGGACTACTATCCTCCCGTGGTCGGCGGAGTCGAGAAGCACATCTCGCAGCTCTGCGGCCACCTCAAACAAAAGCACGAGGTGGAGGTTCTGGTATGCAACCGGGGGCCGTTTACGCGAATCGAGAATATCGACGGCGTCAGGGTGATCAAGGTGGGCCAGTTGGGGCGCATCCAGTCGGCGCCCATCGCGCCGACGTTTCCGCTGTGGCTCAGAAAGCTCGAGGCCGACATCTACCATTACCACATGCCCAACCCGACTTGCGAGTTCTCCCACCTGCTCGCAAGACCGCCGGGAGTGGTCGTCGTCACGTATCACAGCGACGTCATCCGCCAAGAGTTTCTTCTGAAGCTCTATGGTTCGTCGCTCCGAAAATTTCTTGATCGCGCCGTCTGCATAATGCCTACCTCCGGTGTGTATATGGAAAAGTCTCCGCACCTCGGAGAATTCATGTTCAAGTGCGTTATCGTTCCCCTCGGAGTGGACACGCGGCGTCTCGACGAGGCCGCCTCGACGATGAAGTCCGAGATAGAAAAGCTGTGCAGCATGTTCGGGTCGGAATTCATATTGTTCACGGGCAAGCTGCGGTACTACAAGGGATTGCAGTTTCTCATCGAGGCGATGCCCGAGATACGCGCGCCCCTGGTCGTTATCGGGAACGGACCGATGGAGAACGATCTGAAGGCGCTGGCATCGAACTACGACGTTGCCGACCGGGTCCATTTCATCGGCGAAGTCAGCGACGATGACCTCGCCGCCTTCTATCACGCCTGCTCGCTTCTGGTTCTGCCGTCGGTGTACAGGAGCGAGGCCTATGGGCTGGTGCAGCTCGAGGCACACGCGTGCGGCAAGCCGGTGGTCAGCACGCGCCTCGGCACCGGTGTCGAGTTCGTAAACGTCGACGGCAAGACCGGCCTCATAGTGGCGCCGGCCGATTCGTCGGCGCTTGCCGAAGCGGTCAATAAACTGCTCGCCGACCCGGAGCGCCGGGAAAGGATGGGCGAGTTCGCACGCCGACGGGCACAGAACGAGTTCGACCTGCAGCTCATGTTCGAAAGGGTGGAGGCGGTTTATGAAAAGGCGCTGGCCGAAAGAACCTGAGCGCCTGCCGTTGCGGGAATCCCGTCGTGCGGCCCGGCCCTGAAGTTTGATTGGGCGCCACGCAGTGTGCTAACATGATTTCTCGATGCATGCGCCCGAGGCGCGTTATGAGACGCGCTATACTGATATGTGGTATCTGATCTACATATATATATTCGCCGTATCGACCCTGCTCGGCCTCATCATGACCAGCTTCATGATATGGCTCTCACGGCGCATCGGTGTGTATGATCGGCCTGACGGACGAAAGAACCACGACCAGCCGATACCATACCTCGGCGGGGCCGCAATCTATCTCTCCTTTATAACGATAATATCGGTTCACATATGGCTCCTCAATGTGTTCAACGACAAGGCTGCGGTCGTCGGCTGGGTCGCCGAACACCTGCACTATACGGCCGCGTTCGGCGAAAAGCCCGCAATGCTTCGGGCGTGGGGAATCGTGCTCGGCGGAACTCTTATTTTCGCCGTCGGCCTGATCGACGATTTCCGCCCCCTCCGCGCCCGTGTGAAGCTGGCCGCCCAGATAGCCGCCGGGCTTATCCTCGTTCTCTTTGGGGTCAGACTGGAGCTGTTCATCGAGTCGGACTTGATCGCGTCGGTCGCGACGATCGCCTGGGTGGTTTTCGTCGTCAACGCCTTTAATTTTATGGACAACATGGACGGCCTCTGCGCGGGCGTTGCGCTCATCGCCTCGCTGATCTTTTTCCTGGTGGTTTTCCCGCTTAACCAGACGCTCACGGCGGCCACCCTGCTTGCGCTCGCGGGCGCCACACTCGGGTTCCTTTACTTTAACTTCAATCCCGCGAAGATATTCATGGGCGACGCGGGCGCGATGTTCCTCGGGTTCATCATCGCCTCGCTGGCCGTTGCGAGCGCCTTTTATATGCCCGACCACATGAGCCGGTGGGGCCTGCTCACGCCGATCTTCGTGCTCGGCGTACCGATATTCGACACGTTGGGCGTCGTGTACCTGCGATGGCGCGCGGGTGTCCCCATACACATGGGGGACAACAGGCATTTCTCGCACCGGCTGGTTCACCTCGGCATGAGCAAGCGGGCTTCCGTGGTTTTCATTTACCTCGTGGCCATCTCAGTCGGGTTGGGCGCCACACTGCTGAGATACGTCGGACTGGTCGGGGCCGTGACATTGTTCGTCCAGACTATCGGGATTTTCGCCATCATAATCCTGCTGATGATAGCTGACCGCGACAAGAGGATACGCGAGCAATCGGACGGGCGCGAATGAGTCGCAAAAAAGCAAAAAAAAAACACGGGAAGTCCGAGACCGGCCGCAAAATGCCGGAACCGTCTCAGGAGCGGGACCCGATATACCAGAGGGCCGACAACCTGTTGTTCTCGGGCGTCCTCCTCATCCTGTTCCTGCGCCCTTTCATTTCAGGGCGCACCTATCCTCAATACAATCATATATTTCATATCGGCGTGTGCCTGGCGGCCGTCCTCTGGTTTCTGAAATGCTACAGGCGCGGTGAGCTGGAGCTGCACGACCGGCTGCTGACGTGCTTTGCGGGCATCTTTGTGCTCGTGTGCTCGATCACATTCTTCACGACGGTAGGCAAGGGCCTCACGCTCAGATACATTTATGAGATCCTCAGCTATACGCTTTTGTTCCTGATAATCGCAAACAACTTCAGGGACGCGTCTTCGATAAAGGTGGCCGCGGTCGTTATGCTGACGGCCGCGCTTCTCGTGAACGTCTACGGCGTATACCAGCGATATGTCACGCTGGAGCAAACGCGGCTCCACATAGAAGCCGTCATGAAGACCGGCAACCAGGACCTGCTGCCGGGAATTCCACTGAACAGGGACATGTTGCACAGGCTCAGGTCGGTAAGGGTCTTTTCCACCTTCCTCTACCCGAACGCATACGGCTTCTATCTCGCGCTCGTGGGCGGGCTGACGCTCGGCTTCGCGTGGAGCATGCGCGCGAGGATGAGTGAATTCGCCAGAACGATTCTGAAGAGCCCGTTCGGCCCGGAGCCCGTCGATCAGGGAAAAACGAGCGGCAACGGCAAAAAACCCGCCGACAAGGCATTGCCGCTCAAGCCGGATACTCAGAATGCGGCCGTGAAATTCGGTCTCAGGATTTTATCACTCTTCGGGAATTTCTTTTGGCGGCTCGGCAGACTACTGCTGCTGCCGCTTTTTGCCGTGTCATGCATCCTCATCCTGTGGAATCTCTGGCTGACGTACTCTCGCGGCGCCTGGCTCAGCGCGATAGCGATAATTTTTGTCTGCCTCGCGGCGAGGTTCCTGGGAAAAAGGAACATCCCGACCGGCAAGGTCGCCGCGATGCTCTTTGGCGCTATCCTGTTGGCCGAGGTCCTCACATCGGCCGACGCCTCCTCCGCCGATTCTTCCGCGACCCAGGAGATATCCATCATGAGCAGGCTGACGGACTCGGTCTCGGTCAAGCAGCGGATTTCTTACTGGAAGGCGGCCATCGAGATGGCCAAAGACAAACCGTGGCTCGGCGTCGGCTGGGGCGCTTACGAAAAGGCATATCCCCGCTATATGATTCTCGGCGGATACCCGGTGAAACTGGCGCACAACAACTATTTCCAGGTATGGGCCGAGACGGGCATATTGGGGCTCAACGCCTTTGTCGGAATGTGGTTGGTGTTCCTTTACACATTCTGGAAAAAGGCGCGGCCAGGCGCCGCGGGCGAACTGCGCGGCATCGCGTGCGGCCTCGGGGCGGCGAATATCGGCTTTCTCGTCAACAGCCTCGTGGACTTCGCGCTGTATTTGCCTACGCTGATGTATTACGTCTATGCGTTTCTCGGGCTCCTTGTCGCCGTGCCGACGGATCGTGACGAAAAAGACAAGTTCACTTTCAAGTTTTCCGCTTATCGCGCCTTGACGCTCATAGCCGCGACGTGCGTATTGGTCTGGTTTGTGCAACGATCTTATATGGCCCTCAGCCTATACATGCAGGTGGAAAGCGAGCGAAACAAGGCTTTCCCGACGGCATTCGCCATACAGCAGGGATTCAAGGCCGACCCGGAAAGACAGCGCCGCGTGTTGAGAGAAAGCATCGGGCGGCTCGAGAGATCGGTCGCATATTTCCCGCTGTCGGGAAATGCGCGCCACATGCTTGGAGACACATATCTCAGGCTGGCCCAGATGGAGAAGACGCCCTATTTGCTGAGTGACGCCATCAGACATCTCGAGCGCGCGGGCGAGTTGAGCCCGCTCTCACCCGAGGTATTCGAGTCGCTCGCGACCGCGTACTGGACTGCAGGAAACGAGACGAAGAAGCCGGAGCTGTTTCAAAAGGCCCTCGAGGCCGAGCTGAGAGCCTCGGCAAATTTTCCCGTGGACCCCGGATATCATGATAAACTAAGGCAGATATACAAATCCATGGGCATGCACGAAGAGGCGGAACAGGAACGGCTCAAGTCGCAAGAACTGAAAAAGCACTACAAACTATTCTAACCGACGTGGAGGGAATCTCATGAAGATACTGGTGATACACGGGCCGAACCTCCAACTCCTGGGCAAGCGCGAACCCGAAGTCTACGGCCGCAAAACACTGACGGAAATCAACAAGGAAATCCGCGAGCGCGCACAATCGCTCGGGGCGACCGCGACCGTCGTCCAGTTCAACGGCGAGGGCGAGATAGTGGACAAGATCGGCTCGGCCGCCGGCAAGTACGACGCGCTCGTCATCAACCCCGGCGCCTATACACACACCAGCATAGCCATCCGCGACGCCATCGCCGGCTCCGGCCTGACCGCGGTCGAGGTGCACCTCTCGAACACGGCCGCCCGCGAGGAGTTCCGCCACCGCTCGCTCACCGCGCCGGTGTGCAAGGGGACCATAGCCGGTTTCGGCCCCAGGGGCTACCTGCTGGCCGTCGAGGCGCTCGCGACGGAGGCGGCGG
>CBDUSG010000113.1:0-8243 GCA_965369575.1 uncultured bacterium
AGATGCTCCGCATCTCTTCCCTGACGAAGGGCGACAACCTATTGCTCCGGTGCTGTATATGGGGCGAGTCACCTTGGATGGCGGCGAGTCGCCGTTGACATATCTTACAGGACTCTGAGACCGACAATATACGGGTGACACGACACCAGCCTCCAGCCGACGGCTCTTTCGTCGAGGTCGGGCGCGCCCGCCTATGCGTCGAGTTTCTTGAGCAGCCACGCCATGTTCTGACCGAGCACGCGCATGGTCTGCTTGCCCTCTTCGTCGCCGTCGACGTCGCCCGGGTTGAGACCGATGCCGAAATTCCAATAGCTTGAGCCCGGGATTATCATCTGACTGATCGTGAAAAAATGGTTGATCGTGTCGAACGCGTGGATCGAGCCGCCGCGACGCACGGCGATCACGGCCGCTCCGACTTTGCGCGCGAATGAGTCGCCGTTGGCCTTGGCCACGAGGCCGGCCCTGTCGATAAGCGCTTTTGTCTCCGTCGTGACATCGGCAAAATATGTCGGCGAGCCGATAATGATTCCGTCTGCCGAGAGCATCTTTTCTATGCATTCATTGACGTAATCATTGTCAACAGCGCAACGCTTATCCTGGCTGCCGAAACAACCGTAGCACGCGATACAGCCGTGCATGTCCTTTCCGGACAGCTCGACGAGTTCGGTCTCGATTCCCTCTTTTGTCAACTCCTCGAAAACCATGCCGATGAGCATCGACGTGTTGCCCTCCTTGCGGGCGCTTCCGTTGAACGCGATTACTTTCATTTCTCATCCTCCTTCGAGAAAAGGGGCGACCCGCCGGCCGCCCCTGAAAACCCGGTTATCCGAATGCCCTAGAGCATTTCTTCTTCCATCTGCGCAATCGAGGCATCGAGCGCGTCTACGATGATGTCGATCTCCTCTTTGGTGGTCGTGAGCACCGGCGCGACGGCGACGTTTTCCAGCATCGCGCGGGCGTAGACCCCCTTGTCCCACATGAGTTCCTCGATCCGGTGCGTGCTGTCCATCGGGAACTCGCCGATCTGCACCTTGGTCTCCCTGTCGGCCACTATCTCGATTGCGGCCATCAACCCCATCGACCTGATGTCGCCGACCGATTTGTGGTCGTAGAGCCCCTTGAGGCGGTCGCCGAGGTATGCGCCCACCTCGGCCGCGTTTTCGACGAGGTTCTGATCCTCGATTATCTTCAGATTCGCGAGGCCGGCCGCGCATCCGACGGGATGGTTGTTGTAGGTGAACCCGTGCAGGAACGGAAGGAAATGGGGCAGGCCGTCCCTGATGGTCTCAAAGATTTCGTTACTCACGACCGCGCCGCCCAGCGGGAAATATCCGCTGGTAACGCCCTTGGCTATCGACATCAGGTCGGGCCTGAGATCCCAGTTCATGCATCCGAACATCTTGCCCGTACGCCCGAAGCCGGTGATCACCTCGTCGGCGAGGAGCAGAACCTCGTATTTGTCGAGAATCTCGCGGACCGTCGGCCAGTACTCGTCCGGCGGAATGATCACTCCACCCGTGCCCATGACCGGTTCGGCTATGAAGGCGGCCACGGTGTCGGGGCCCTGCTTCAAGATCTCCTCCTCGAGCTGCCTGGCGCACGCGACGTCGCATTCCGGATACGCCATGTCAAGCTCGCAGCGGTAGCAATAAGGCGGCATGATGTGCGAGAAACCCGCCGGGAGAGGATCGAAGTTGGTCTTAAAGAACTCGATTCCGGTCGCCGCCAGTGAGCCGAACGTGACCCCATGATACGCCAGGTTGCGCGAGATGATCTTCTTCTTATCGTCTTTCCCCTTGGCGGCCCAATACACGCGGGCGATCTTGATGTTCGTGTCGTTTGTCTCCGAGCCGCCGCACGTGAACATCACGCGGCCCATGTTCCAGCTCTCGGGCATGAGACCCACGACCTTGGCCGCAAGCTCGATCGCCGGCTCGCTCGAGAAGCCGAAGAAGGGGGAATAGTACTCCAGCTTGCCGAGCTGCTCGGTGATGGCGTTCACGACGGCCTTCTGGCCGTGCCCGATTACGACGTTCCACAGGCTCGAGAACGCGTCGATATATTCGTTCCCGTCGATGTCCTTCACTCGCGAGCCGTTTCCCTCGACCATGATGCGCGCACCCTTCTCCTGGTGCTCTTTGAGCTGAACGACGGGATGAAACAGGTACTTGCCGTCCATTTTTGTCAGTTCATCTTTCGATCTCATTTTACATTTCCTCCTCGGGTGAAATACATTGAAACTCTACGCCGTTTTGACCTCGTCGGCCTGCCTGCCATAGACGGCCTCCCCCCTGAAATGAGTCCATGATGTGTCTGCCGACTTCATTCGCCCCGAACGAATAGTACGCCCGTTGCGCTCTCCGCCTCAGGAACCTTTGAGACGAATGACCACTGTCTCCCTGATCAGTTTGCGCACATCTTCCCGGTTCAGGGCCCGCGGCTCGATGACCCATTGGAGCGCCATGCCTTCGAGCAGCGCGACAATCAGGCGTGCGCTCGCAGCCGCATCCCGCCGCTTGAATTCTCCGCTCTCGATTCCTTCCTGAACGACCTCGGTTATGCGCCTCCGGTATATCCGGAGCTGCCTTCTGAGGGCGGCTCGGATCGTATCGTTTTCGAACGCCATCTGCACCAGATTGTAGAACACGCGGTTCAACCGGCGGTTGAATATGAATTCGTCAACGAGGAAATCAAGCGCCCTAAGAAGTCTTTTCGAGGCCGATCGGCTGGATTGCGTGCGCTCGGTCAGCAGGCGGTCGTATTTTTCCACGATCGAGCCGGCCAGCGCCGACACGATGTCGTCCTTGCTCTTGAAGTAGTAGTGTATCACACCGTAGTGAAGGTCCGCCTCTCGGGCGATATCCTTGACGGTGACGCTCTCGTGCCCTTTTTCGGCCAGGCACCGGAACAGGGCGTTGATGATCTGGTCGCGGCGCTCGGGAGCGACGCTTTTTCTTGGCATGACCCGCCTCCTGGCTGCTAATTAAGTCAGTCGACTGACTTAAAATTATATCCGCAATCCCGGCGACTGTCAAGTGGTTCCTCGAAGGCCCCAAAACTTTCATCCGGAAAGACATCCTGACGGTAAAAATGTCCTGCTGAAACGGAGCGCGAGAGCAGTTTTTACTTGACAACTTAGAATTTACTTCTGTAGGATTTTGTAAACTCTGAGAAGGGACGAGTCCCGGACGCAACGAGGCAAACCCTGGGAGGGGAGAAACCATGGCTTTTTGGGGGAAAGATAAACATAAGGAAGTGCTCAGGAAGAAGACTGCAGTGGCCTTGATGCTTGCGGCGACCAAGGGCAGGGCCGATATTGTGACCGAGCTGCTCCGCAGGGGCGCCGACCCGAATGTCAAGAAGGCGGACAATGTCACTGCGCTGATGCTCGCCGCCCAAATGGGGCACACCGAAATCGTCAAGGCCCTGCTCGATCACGGGGCCGACGCTGAAATAAAAACAAAGAAATACGGCCAGACCGCCCTCAACGCAGCCGCCGACAGGGGCTACACCGACACCGTCGCGGTCCTGCTCGAAGGCGGCGTCGATGTCAACGTAAAGGGCAGCAACGGTCTTACCGCGTTGATGGGGGTGGCGCGTCTTGGGGGCGTCGACGTCTTGAAACTGCTGCTGGACGCCGGCGCCGAAGTGAGCGCGAGAACAAAGGACGGCTGGACGAGCCTGATGTTTGCGGTCGACGGCAGCCACGCCGGCGTCGTCAAAACTCTGCTCGAAAGCGGCGCCGATGTGACCCTGAAAAACAAAGATGGCCTCACGGCGCTGATGCTGGCGATAAAAAATGGGCGCACCGACGTCGGGCAATTGCTGGAGGAAGCCGGCGCGGTAGAGTAATCATCCGCAATATTTAAAGTAAGCCCGGTCCGGTCAGGAGCCGTTACCCACGTCCGGTCCCAGATTCGCCGCCCCGAGCAAGTCGATGATAAGACGCGCGGCTACCTGCGCGGTCCTGCCCGTAGGGTCATATAGCGGATTGACCTCGACGAGATCCATTCCCACGAGCCTGCCCTTCTGCGCGCACGCCCTCAGTAGCGCCCTCAGTTGCCTGTACGTCAATCCTCCGGGCTCAGGAGTTCCCGTTCCCGGCGCCTCGGTCGGATCGAGCGAATCGATGTCGAGGCTGACGTAGAGATTCTCGCACTCTGGAATCCGCGCGGCGACGGCCTCGGGCCCCTTTTCGTGAACCTCGTCCGCCGTATAGAAACTGGACTTCCCACTCTCGCCGGCTTCGGCCCATTCCGGCTGGTTGAGCAGGCCGCGTATGCCGATGTGTGTCATCCCGGTGACGTGCTCCAGCTCGGATATGCGTTTCATCGGGTTTGCATGACTGAGTCTGATGCCGAAGACCTCGTCCATAAGGTCGAGATGCGTGTCGAACTGGACAAGGTGCAGCGGAGCGCCCTCGAACGCCCTGACCACGGGAAAGCTTATCGAATGGTCGCCGCCGAGCACGACCGGTACTGCGCCACGCTCCCTTATTGTCTTAACAAGTTGCGTGATCATGTCGAAAGTTTCGACGACAAGGGTAGGCAGGGTCGGTATGTCACCGCAGTCTGCCATGCGCACCCCCGCAAGCATATGCTTTCGCTGATCGAGATCGTAAAAACCCGCCTGCTGAGTGTAGCCCATGGAGTACGGCATTGACGCCTCGCGAATCGCCCGGGGGCCGTAGCGCGCGCCGGGCCGGTTCGACGTGCCGCTGTCCAGGCATATTCCAACAATGGCGACGTCGCAATCGAGCTTCGTCATGTCGAAACACATCGGCACGCGGCAGAAACTCGTAATACCCTCGTAGCCGAAGCCGGGTTGCTGTTCTATGGTCGACATTCAATGCGCCTTTTCCCGCGCAGCGCATGCGCGTCGCGTTAACACCGTCCAAGCCCCCTTTCCCTATCCATAGTATACATTATAGGTTCTTTACCGCCAATTTCAGCACATCTGGTGAATCCATATGTTCAGGTTCTACGGATTTTTCCTTGACACTTGCGCTGCTTCTATAATAAAACAATAGGCGCGTCGAAGGCGACACCCCGGCTTCGGATGGCGCCTGACCGAAGGTGAGAAAGCCCGACCTTTTGTTCCAGAAAATTGAGGCTGCGGCTTACTACTAAACGCTATTGCCGGATTTTTCCGGCTCGGCGTAGGAGAAACGCATGAACGGGAGCAAGCGGAAAGCCGCCGTCGTGGGGGTGGCTACGGCGAAAATGGTAAAAAACTTGCCCGCAACCGGGCGCGCCGTCGCGCAGCGACTGATCCGGGAGGCGATCAGAGACGCAGGGATAACAAAGGATGACGTCGATGGATTGATCGTGACGCCGCCCGGGTTGATGGGGCTGCCGTACTTCATGTTCGTAAACTCGCTGGCCGAATACCTCGGGATGTCCACCCGCAGCCTCGTTATGCTCGAAAGCGGCGGCGCAACAGCCGGGCTTGCGGTCAAATACGCGGCCGACGAGATAGCGCTCGGCCGGTCGCGGTTCTGCGTCGTTTTCGGTCTCGATCGGCGCGCGATGGAAAGGATGTCGACCGAGTTCAATCACTATATGCGCGAGAGCGTTACCTCGATGGTAAACGTCTATGGCGCGTACGACGGCCCCTACGGCCTTGCCGCGCCGATCCCGCTGTACGCCATGAGCGCGCAGCGCTACATGCATGAATATGGCGTCGACGCGGAGGCGATAGCGCAAGTACCCGTCGTCCTGAGAGAAAACGCTGCGAAAAATCCGGACGCGCTCTATGGAAAACCGATAACGGTGGATGAGGTGCTGGCCTCGCCGATGATCTCGCCGCCGATACATCTGTTCGAGTGCTCGGTATTCTGCTTCGGCGCGGCGGCCGTGGTGCTGGCGTCTCCGGAGACTGCGTTGGAAACAAAGAAGGCCCCGGTCTGGATCACCGGAATCGGCGAGGCGCATCATCCCTCACACTTTCTTCCCCAGCGGGCGAGCATCACCACATTCGAGGCGGTAGCCAGGGCGGGCAAAGAATGTTTTTCCGATGCGGGCCGCTCTCCCTCCGACGTGGACATCGCGGAGATATACGGAGTGTTTGCCGCTACGGAACTCATGCTTTACGAGGACCTGGGCTTCTTTGAAAAAGGCAAAGCCGCGCACGCGATTCGCGACGGGAAAACCGCGATCGACGGGGAAACGACGATGAACCCGAGCGGCGGACGCCTTTCATTCGGGCACCCTCCCGCGGCAACGCCCCTATACCAGCTTGTCGAGGTCGTGCGCCAACTTCGGGGAGAGGCCGGAGACCGCCAGGTGAAAGGCGCGGAGATCGGCTTGATCCAGGCCGAACACGGAATGCTCAACGGCGCGGTTGTAATGCTGCTGGAATCATAAACGGAGGACTCGATATGACCACCGACGATTTGAAGCTCATCATCGATGACGCTATGGAGGTTGAAGTCGCCGAGTACGGCGATGAGGCCTCCGTGGAATTCTATAAATTTCTCAAGACCGGAGAATTTCGGACCACACGCTGCAGGGCCTGCGGGGAGACCGCGCTGCCGCCGAGGATGTTTTGCCCCGCATGCTTCGGGGCGGACGTCGAATGGATCGACCTGCCCAGGCGAGGAACACTGTACGCGTTCACGCAGCAAGAGCGTTCGCTGCGGTTCAGCAAGCCCGACGTCATCGGTATCGTCGAACTGCCCGAGGCCGGGCGCATGCTGACGAAGATTGACGCGCCGCTGGAGGGATTGGCAATAGGGCTGGAGGTCGAGGTCGATTTCTTCGATGTCTCAAAAAACCTGACCCTCCACCAGTTCAAGCCGGTGAAATCGAGCGGCGGGGAGACCTGAGCGTATGCCTTGAAGCGGATCAGAAGAGTTCGCGGATTCTGTCGAGCAATCTGTGGGCGGTTTCGAGCTTTGTCATCTGGGGCAGATGCTCGGCGCCGCCTTGTCTGTCGAGTATCGTAACTCTGTTAGTGTCGACGGCGAACCCGGCGCCGGCCTGCGTGACATCGTTGCAGACGATCATGTCGAGATTTTTCTTCTCGAGCTTCTTCATCGAGTTCTCGACGAGGTCGCGCGTTTCGACGGAGAATCCGACAAGTATCTTTCTGCCCTTCCGCTTGCCCAGTTCGGCGATGATGTCGACGGTGGGCTCAAGTTTCAGGGTCAGGCCGGCCTTGTTCTTCTTGATCTTGTGCTCCGACGATCCGGCGGGTGTAAAGTCGGCCACCGCGGCTGTGCCGACTACGACCTTGCAGCCTCGGGCTTTGCGGAGAGCCTCGTTGGCCATCTCGGCGGCCGTCCGCACGCGTATTGTCTCGACGCCGTCGGGCGAAGGGAGGCTCGAGGGGCCGGAGACCAGGACCACCTGCGCCCCTCGTTCGCTCGCCGCCTGCGCGACGGCATAGCCCATCTTGCCGGTGGACGGGTTGGTTATGTAGCGCACGGGATCGATCGGCTCCTGAGTCGGGCCGGCCGTCACCAGCATCTTTATTCCGCTGAAATCCTGTTCGGGACTCAGAATTGAGACGATTCGCTCGAAGATCGCTTCGACGCCGGCCAGCCTGCCCTTGCCCACATCGCCACACGCGAGGGCGCCTTCCTCGGGCTCGACAAAGTGGAAGCCTCTTTTTTTCAGGCGGTCAATGTTTTCCTGCACGGCGGCGTCGGCATACATATCGGCGTTCATCGCGGGGCAAAGCAGGATTGGGGCGCGTGTCGCCAGCACGAACGTCGTGAGGAAATCGTCGGCGATGCCGCATGCGAGCTTGCCGATGATGTTGGCCGTAGCGGGCGCGATCACCGCAAGCGAGGCTTTCTTCGCGACGATGATATGCTCTATCTCCCATTCCTCGGCCGGTGTCCACAGGCTCGTGATGACGGGCCTGTGAACGAGCGACTGGAACGTGAGCGGAGTGACGAACCGCTGGGCCGCCTCGGTCATGACCACATTTACCTCGGCGCCGGCTTGCCTGAGCTTGCTCGCGAGGTCGCACGCCTTGTACGCCGCGATGCCGCCGCACACGCCGAGGACTATGGTCTTGTTATTCAGCCGGTTCGTTCTCATCTCCCTCGGGGGATGCGAGCCGCACCTTTCCGGCGGCTATCTCTTCGAGAGCGATCATTCCATTTTTCCTGCTCTGCGTTTTTATCACCGCCGGCATGCCGTTAGTCAGTTGGCGATTCCTCTGAAACACCATCTGAAGCAGTGTGTATTTTCCTTCCGGGGTAGTAGCAAAAATCCGCGGCGCGGCCATTCGCC
>CBDUSG010000114.1:0-8200 GCA_965369575.1 uncultured bacterium
TTGCATCGAGCGTGAGGCTTTTGAACCATCCGCCTATCAGATCGACACCAACATCGAAACCTTCTTTGAATTCGTCCCACCACTGCCCTAGAGCGAGCATCGATGACTTCCAGTCGGCCTTGATGAGTTCAACGCCCGCCTTGAAGCCGTCTACCATCTCGTCCCATTGAGTGAGGACCAGGACGATGGCGACCCCGAGCAGGCCGATCGGATTTGCGAGCGCAGAGAGCGCCGGCCCCAGCGCGATCGCGGCGGCGATCATCAGCGCGAGCTTCGGGTGTTCCTTCGTAAATTCCCACATCGCTTTCGCCACGGTCCCGATGATCGCGACAAGCGGCTCAACATCCTCCTTGAATTTGTTCCAGTCCTCCCTCAGCGCGTTCCAATCCTCGCGCGCGCGGCCCGAGGAGATGTATTCAAACGCCGAGATGATATAGCCGCCGACCGTCTGGATGCCGCTCGATATCGCGGGCAGCGCGGTCTCGCCGAGCCATTTCCACGCGTCGGCCCAGCTCGCGTCGGCGAGAGTTTTCTGTGTGGTGATCGTGACCGTCTCGATCTCTTTGATCCTCTTGATGACGCCGTCGACGACGCCGTATGCGTCCTTCGGCACAATCCGCTTCGTGATGGTTTTCTGGCCGATGACAATGCTTTCGAGCATTGTGCTCCAGGCGGATTTGATGTCCTTCCACAGATCCGGGGCCTTCACAATCTCCGCGAGCCATCCCCGTGTAGCATCGGTCCACTGGTCGATTCTTTGCGTGATCGCGGCTGAGTCCACGCTGTCTTTGATTGCGATGAACTTGTCGGATAGAAACGTGAGAAGGCCTGCGAACAGCTTCGTCTCGATAATGCCCTTGCCGAGTTCCTGGCCGAAGCCTTTTATCGCGGCCCATATCTGCTTGAACCTGTTCGACGCCGACTCGAGCGTGCGGCTCATGTCGCCCTGCGCCTTGGTGGTAGACTGCAGCAGCGCGCCGTAGCGCGCGAGAATTTTCTCGGTCTCGGTCAACTTGCCGCCGGCGGCGCCGATGCCGTTCGCCAGCGCGTAGGCCTTGGTTGTCGTCTCGTTCAAAACGATGCCGAGTCGTTTGAGCGGCTCGATCTCGCCGGTGATACCAGCCTGCAGCTTCTCGAACGCGTCTTCGGGATGCAGGTTGTAGAATGAGGCCATGTCAAACGTGAGCTGCGCGAGGCCGCGCGACATCTCGAACGCCTTCTCGGGCCCGAGCCCGAGCGAGGTGAGCATGACATTGAACGTGCCGACGTACTGCTTGATGTCATTCTCGTTCATGCGGAGCTGCTTCGAAACGCCGGCCGACCACAGCTCCGCCTCGTGGACCATGGCGCCCATCGAGACTTCGAACAGGTTTTCGGCCTCGACGACGTCGGCCCCCCAGTTGATCAGGATTCCCGCCAGGACGCCGCCCGCGAGCGCGGCGATCTTCGCGCCGCGCGTGATGTGGCGGAACGCGGTCGAGGCGATCGACTGCATTCCGCGCAGGCCATATTTGATTGTGTTGAGGACGGGAGTGATCATGCGGAGGCCGGCGACGGCGGCCCCGGAAAACGAGAGGAACTTGCGCTTGGCCCTTGGGTCGGCGGCCTCGGCGAGGTTGTCGATCGCGGTCTTCGGTCTCTTGACCTCGCGAGTGAGGTCGTCCTTGCCTTTGATCCTCACTTCAACGTCGTAGAGCCTTTCGGCCATCGCCCCTACTTCCCTTCGATGTCCTTCAGCCGTTTGCGGTCGTACCGGTTACGCTCCTGGGCGAGGAGCTTCAGGCCGTCCCACTCGCCGACGTCGAGATCATCGAGCGCGAACCGGCAGCCGGCCTGGATGAGCGCGTCGAGGCTCAGGAGGTGCGATATCCAGGGCGCCACGAACTCCGGCTGCGACTCGCAGCCTTCGCAGTTCGCCTCCATCTGGAACTTCGTGCAATGGTCCTCTCCCGGGCACGGCTCGGCATCCGACCGCTCGACTACTCGTCGGATGCCGACTCGGAGTTTTTTATGTCGTCCTCGTCTGCCACCCACACGTTGCCGAGTTCCTGGACCGCCTGGAACTTGTGCAGTATGTCAATCCGCTTCTTCCAATCTTCCCCGGAGCAATCGAGCTTTTTGCCCCCCAAGCCGTAGCCCTCGACGCTGACTGCAATTTCTCCCCACAGCTTCTCCGACGCCTCGAGCATGCGAGGCTCGGGTGAGTTGTCCGAACGGTCCTTCTTCCTCCTGCTCACATTTCTCTGGAAGTCTTTCCACTGCCGCGCGGAAGGCGCGCGGAGACGATGCTTGAGAGTGTAGACCCTTCCTTTTCGCTTCACCTGGAGCGGGATATCGAAGATGTCCTCGTCGAGGTCGAAGAGAGTGTCTACCTCGCCCACTTCTTCTGAAGCTTCCTGTTTTTCCAGTCCGTCTTCCATCGTCGCGCCTCCGTTTCTTGGTTTCGGTTTTCGGGTCCCTTGCCTACGACGTCGCCAGATACTCTGTTTGCGTGTTCGTGACATCGAGCTGCACGAACGGGTTGGTCCCGTCGTCGAGGATCACGGTTTCGACCCGATAGACCTGCATGTTGTCCTCGACGCCTATCGGCAGCGCCCTGTATTTCAGGCTTTCAACCGTGATGATCAGCTCGTTGTTGTAGGTGGACTCGATGTTCGCGCCCGTGGCCGTGAGGATCGCCCTGAGCGTGTTGTTGGCCAGCAGATGGGTGCGCTCGACGGCGTTGGCGTCGAGCAGCAGATCGAAGCTGAGCGTCGATGTCCGCCGGCCGTGCTCGAGACGCCCGCGCACCTGGCCGCTGTTCGGGAAGTAGCCGTCGTCGAGCAGTGGGTTGTTGTTCCACTCGAACTCGAAGCGCTTCCAGCGCGCGGAGACGTCCACCTCGGAGGCCGACACGCCGACCTCGAGCTGGGCGCTATGCATTCGCAGGAATGCGTCTGCCGAGAGCGACGGCATCGAGAGCGTCGACGTCTCGACGTGGCCGGAGCCGACCTTCTCTATCTCGAGCTTGAGCCTTCCGGGGTTCTCTCCGGAGATTTTGAATCGCGCGACTGCCACGTCGCGGACCTTGAGCTTGATTCCGGACGACTGCTGCTCGACCTCCGTCGTCACCGGCAGTTGCTTCGCCGTCTGCGGAGTGAACGTGTGCTTGTACGCCGTCGTCGTCTCCTGCTGGACGCTCGAGACCGCGCCCATGCCGAACGCGGCCGCCCACCCGAGCATGAATGTTCCGGCATCGAACCGGCGCGTGACGCGGCAGTCTTTCAGCTCCTGGTCCTGCCGGGTCGGGAACTCGCCGTGGCCGGTTTCCTCTTCGTTTGTCCTGAACCCGAGGTCCTCCTCGAGCAGGTCCGCCCCGAGGAACGGATAGCTCACAGTCAGGTCGCCGTCCCCGCGCGCCGTGCCGTAGGCCGTCTGCTTTTTCGTAGTGACGGCGCACAGCACGTCATAATCTCTCTCAGACACGTTTCCACCTCCTTGCCCTACGCCTTGATGTAGTCAAACATTGTTTGGAACCGCAGCGCATAGATGTTCGCGCGGTGGTCGACGAGGATCCTCCAGCGGCGGACGATCCGCAGAGGCGCGATGTCGAGGCCGAGCCTGTTCCCGGTCAGCGCCGAGCGCACGTCCTTGAGCATCTCGTAGATGCCGACCTCGCCGGCGGCTCCCTGCCTGCGCGCGAGATCTCCGCGCAGATTTTTGCAGCCGACCAGGACGTCCCAGTCGGAGATCTCGTTGTACTGCTTGTACTGCGCGTTGGCGTCGTGGTGCGCATCGTCCGCGAAAACCACCAGGACGGCCGGCATCAGGATGAGCGCCTCGCCCATGGTCTTCTGGAATTCTCCCTGATACCCGCCGATGGTTTTTGCGTAGCCCGAGATCGGCGCTGAGTCGAGCGCGGTGATCATCGCGTTCTCGATATCCGTCAGCGTGATCTCGGCCATCAGTTGTTCCCCAAAAGGTAGTCGGCCATCGCGTCCTGTATGAACTCCATGTCTTCATCCTGCACGAGCAGGAACGGACGCTCCGGGATCTCTGTGTTCATCTTCATCGTGTGCTCTCGCACGGTGACGGTTCTCGGCTCGATCGGCTTGCCGAACGCCTGGCGAATGCGCCGCTCGTGCGCGGGCACGGTGACCGTCCCGCTGAACTTGTGGCCGAACTGATGCGCGCGGGCGTAGGGCCTGTCGCTGCTCACGCGCGCGAAGTCGGGCCCGGAGTCGCCGGTGATGCTGTCGAACAGGTCTCCGGAGTCGATCAGAATCTTCGTCTTGGGCACTTTCGCGAGCAGTGTCGAGTCGGCGAGTGGCGTCCACCGGTCCGGCCGGCCGCCGGCCATGAAGTTCTCGATGACCGAGTTCGTAAGCTGGATCGCCGCGAACTTCATCGGGACCGTGAAATCGCGCGAGCGGTCGATGATCGCTTGCAGCTCCTCGCTCGCCTCCGCGAGCTCCTTGACGTCGATTGTCAGGCCGAGCCCAGGCATCAGAAGTTCTCCATCGTGTCGCCGTCGAAGATGCGGTCGGTGTCCTCGGTCGAAGTCTGCAGCGTCTGCTGCGACTCCGAGATCTCCGGGTCAGCTCCGAGCGAGAGTGTTCCGGCGGCGATCTTCTCCAGCTTCCTGATCGCTTCCTTGTACCGGGCCGTCCGGCCCTCGGGCATGATGTCGCGGCGCGAGTACAGGAAATGGATCGCGAGATCTACGGAGATGTTTTTGATTATCTCCGGTACCGCCGTGAACGGGACGGTGTACTTCTCCTGACAGTAGCCGTCGATGTCGCCGTCCGCGCTCGCGATAGCCTCCGTGATGACGGCCGCATCGGCGACGCCGTCCTCGTCGTCATCCGCGAGCTGGATCAGGTTGGCCGAGGGCAGCAGGTTCTCGATGTCTGTCTGCGTGCAGTAGGACATCGGTTATCTGCCGTCACTTCCGGCTTGTTCTTCGCCGCCGGCTACCGGTTCGCTTTTTTTTTCCGGCGTGCCCTTCTCTTCATCCGGGCTCTTCTCCGGTTCCTTCTCCGGTTCCTTTTCGGGCTCGGCTTCCGGCTCCGGATTCTTCTCTTCATCCGAGGCCGGCGGATCCGGATCCTTCTCGGGCTCCGGTGAAGCATTGATCGGCTCGAGCACTTCGCCGTCGACGAGCCGTTCGATCTGCTTTTCATCGAGCGCGTTCGCTCCCAGGAGTTCATTGCTGAACTTGTCTCCTGGCATGAACACCCGGCCACACTCCAGGCGCTTCCTGACGATATGGGTATACTCCATCTGGCCCTCCTTTTCCTTCGGACTACGCTTTGCCTGCCTGGCTCGATCCTAAGGCGGACCTACTAGGCCAGCGTGTCCTTAAACAGGTAGCCGCACACGGCCGCGACGATCTTCTCGTCGATGTTTTCCTCGACGACGACCGCCTGTCCGTCCGGGTCGTTCTCCCACCATCTGCGCACACGACGCTGCACCCACTCAAAGGTGAAGCCGACGGAAATCGTCTTCAGGCCGAGATTTTCCTCCGGCGCGACATAGCAGATGACCACATCGTCGCTCCACACGGCCTGCAGGCTGTCGGTCTGGCCTTCCTGCGCGACGTTCTCGCCTGCGCCGGCCTCGAGCACTTCCAGCCCTTCGATCTTCGGAGGCAGCCCTCCGTCTGTCAGCAGGTCCTCGCGCGTGTACTTCACCCGATCGAGCGTGTCCGGATGCTGTGCGAGCACAAGCGCGACATCATACGGGATGATGATCGTGTTCGGTTTTTGCAGGCTCGCCGCGTAGACCGTCGACTTCGCCGTCCTGATGTTCGTGTATGGCGTCGAGTTTGTGTAGTCCGACCACTGGCTGTTGCCGGAAAGCGTCGTGTTCTGCGTGATCACGGATGTGCTCGTGAGTTGGGCGGCGACTCGCACCTCGCGGTCGAGCATCAGCAGATCGGTCAGATTCTCGACGGTGTCAACCGCAGGATCGGCGGCCGGATCAGCGTTGTCGAGGGTTTCTCTGTCTATGTCCTCACGGAGCGCCTGCGCGTTGCAGAAATAGGTGTCGTCGGAAATGGACCGGGCCACCTTTTTTGTCGGCGCGCCGGGGGCACGACGCGAGTTGATCCGACGCAGGTTGTTCTTGCCCCAGACGAAATACTTGTCCGATTTCTTTTTGACACGCACGCGCTTGAGCACGCGGTCGGCAATGAACCCCCTGTTCCTGTATACGATGCTCAGGTTCGAGAGCGCCGCATCAATGTGGACATCTGTCGGTTCCATCCGTCTATCCCTCCTTCATCCTTTGACGTCGATTCCATTGTTTTGTTTCGCTTACGCCTGCGGTATCAGGTTCGGATTCACGAAAGCATTGACCAGATCGTCGGCGGCTGTCGCGGCCTCCTCCGCAAGTCCTACCGGATAATGTGTCGTGGTCGACGTGTCGACCTTCCCCGTCGTGGCGGCGGCGGAGAGGGTATCTCCCTTCGTGAATGCTCCATTGGCTTTGATCTTCGAAGCGCCAAATCGGCGCACGCGTGCAGCGTTGCCGGCCGTGGGTGTGTTTTGAAGGACCCCGACCGCCTTCGCACCGGCCGCACCGGGCAGCTTCACCTGGCCGTCGCTCGTTCCGAGAACGACAACGCAATACTGCGAGCTGCTTAAATCGACTTCGGCCTCATAGGTGCGATCTACAAATCCCCCCTCGCCTTCGGGTGCTTGATAATCCACCATCTGTTCTTCCCTCCTTTTAAGAAATACCCTCTTGGGAAATGTTCTCTCAGTTCTCAGGCCCTTACTGTGCCCGTTCTTCTTCTGTCATCACGGCAACAAGCGCCTCCTTGTAGGACACATCATTCGCCTGGGCGAACGCCTGCGCCTTTTCGGCGAGCTCGATGCTCTCTTCCGTTGCGCCGGGATATTTCTTGCTCAGATCGACGCTCGGCGGTGTCTCTTCTTCGCCTGCGACCTCCCCGAACTCGACGAGCTTCGGCATGCCGTTCAGGAGATCACGGAAAAACTCGCCGGGCGTGCGCTCGGCCTTGTCCTTGTCGGCGAACTTCTGCTTGCCCTCGAGACCCCCGAGCGAGAGCATGAACTTCTCGATGCCGGCCTCCTCCATTGCCGGCGTCAGCTTGCCCTCGCGCAGCAGGCCGTCGCAGAACGTGTGGATCTCTTCGCGGCGCGTGGCCTCCTCCGATTCGGCGAGTTCGGCGCGTGCGGTTTTCAGGTCCGCTGCGAGCTGAGTGTTTGTTGCGACGATCTCCTCGACGTCCACTCCGTCAGGCTCTGTCATTGTCTGCGCCTGTCGAGCGGGCGGCTCGGTTGTCCCGGCCCCTTCGAGCCCGAACTCCTTCTCGTCGAGCTCGTCGACGGCGCCGGTGAAAAGCTTCTTCAGCGCTTCCTTAAACTTCGACTCCGGTTTCGGCACGGTACCACCTCCTTTATTTTTCGTGTCCTTGGCTTCTATGATCTCCTTCCCCTCGAATGTGAATATCCTTTTCTCCGGCGGCTGAGAAAAGAGCTGCGGCGGGGCCATACCCTTGACCTGTGGAACGAGCAGGCCGAGAAACGACACGGCCGAGAGATATGGCCGACCTGTTTCTTCCACGCGTTCCAGAATTTCGACCGAGCGGTCCTCGTACTCTTTGCGCTTGACCGCGCCGTAGAGCCACGGATGGAGATCACTGATCTCGGCCGTGACAACCTCGCCGTCGAACGTGAGCGCAGTAACGTCGCCGAGTTTTGGGCCGCCCCATTCATGATCGACGGATACGCGGGCCTTCAGGAAGTTCGGGTCGTAATCGTCCACAAGTTGCCGGACTTGCTCGACGGAAAAGCTTCCCTGTGGATACTCGCCGGGCTTGAATACTTCAATTTCAAACGGCATGTGTTCACCTCCTTTGCGATCCAGATTTTTCAGGCTGCCAGTCCCAGTTGTCTCATCGGCGTTCCTTCGAAGCCCTTGTCCGGCTCGAAGCCGGGGAAGTCTGTCGGCTCGAGCCCCTTTTTCTCGGCCTCGTATTTCGAGATCGCTCGCACGCGGCATCGGCATCGGAATCCGTTCGGCGGCCACCAGATGTCCCACACCGCGTCGTCGCGGACGGCGATGAAGCGGTGCATCGCCTTGTGGCTCGGCCTCACCGACTCGTCGCCGGCCGTCAGGTACTGATAGTACGGGAAGTACTCGGCGACGTCGGGATCGTGGAGCGCTTGGTAGTTGCCTGCGCTGTAGGCCG
>CBDUSG010000115.1:0-8184 GCA_965369575.1 uncultured bacterium
CGTCGGCCGTCGGCTACCAGCCCACGCTCAGCATGGAGATGGGCGAGCTGCAGGAGCGCATCACGTCGACCAAGCGAGGCTCGATCACCTCGGTGCAGGCCATTTACGTTCCGGCCGACGACCTGACCGACCCCGCGCCCGCGACCACGTTCTCGCACCTCGACGCCACCACGGTGCTCTCGCGGCAGATCGCCGAGCTCGGCATCTATCCGGCGGTCGACCCGCTGGATTCGACGTCGCGAATCCTCGATCCGCGCATAATCGGCGACGAGCATTATGCGGTGGCCAGGCAGGTCCAGCAGATACTCCAGAGGTACAAGGACCTTCAGGACATCATAGCCATCCTCGGCATGGAAGAGCTCGCCGAAGAAGACAAAATTGCGGTGCAGCGCGCGCGCAGGATACAGAAGTTCCTCTCGCAGCCGTTCTTCGTCGCCGAGCAGTTCACGGGCACGCCCGGCCGCTACGTTACGCTGCCCGACACGATACGCAGCTTCAAGGGCCTTGTCGAGGGTGAGTACGACGATCTGCCCGAGGCCGCGTTCTACATGGTCGGTCCGATAGACGAAGCGGTCGAAAAAGCAAAAGAGATAGAGCAGGAGTAAGCGCAATTGGCGAATTCCTATCCACTTGAAATAGTCACTCTCAAAGAGACGGCCTTGAGCGAGGACGTCGAGTGCGTCACCGTTCCCGGCGGGCTCGGTTACCTTGGAATACTGGCGGGGCATGCTCCGCTGTTGACCAACGTCGAATGCGGCGTCGTCTCGATAAAGCTCGCCGACAGCCGGGACCTGAAGATGGTCGTGGGGGAAGGCTTTTTGGTCGTAACGCCCGAGTCTACCACGCTCCTGGTGGATACGGCGGAGAAAAAAGAAGACATCGACATCGAACGCGCACGCGCGGCGATGGGCAGGGCGCGCGACAGGCTGGCTTCGCCCGGTGACGAAATCGACGTCGCCCGGGCCGAGGCCTCCCTCAAGCGGGCCGTTGCGCGCCTCAAGCTCGCCGGAGAGATGTGAAACAGGTCTTCGACAGGCGCTCCGCCCGCCGGCGCTTCTGAGGAACGCCGCTCCACTTTCGTGAAACCGCGACAACAAGGCTTTCGAGCGCCTCCTCGTATTGCGCGTGCCTTCCCTTGCCACGATTGACTTGCCGGCGCGTTTCCGATTCCTCATCGCGGAAACACACCGCTTGCATACGGCAGGCGATATCGGAGACAGAACAAGACGCATTGGGAACCGCCCCGGATTCCCGCAGCGGAAATTATGGACAAGGAAGCCGTAAAAGCGAATTTGGCGACCTGGCGGACCGAGATTGTCGGCCGCATGATGGCCAACGAGCGCGTGTCCATGTCGATCATCGCCGTGCTGATCGGTGTCCTCGGCGGCTACGGCGCGGTGATCTTCAGGCACGCCATCATCATGTTTCAGGTCCTGCTGTACGGCGACGGACTGGATTTCCTCTCGTTCGCACAATACGTGCCGTGGTACAAGAAGCTGCTGTTTCCCGCGCTCGGCGGCGCCGTCGTGGGCCCGATGATCTATTTCTGGGCGCGCGAGGCCAAGGGGCACGGCGTGCCCGAGGTCATGGAGGCGATGGCCCTGCGTGGCGGCCGCATCCGCGCGCGCGTCACGGGGGTCAAGATTTTGGCCTCGGCGCTTTCCATCGGCTGCGGCGGCTCGGTCGGCAGGGAGGGCCCGATCGTGCAGATAGGCTCGGCCCTCGGCTCGACCGTCGCGCAGGCGCTCAAGGTGTCCAAGGATCAAATGAGAACGCTGGTCGGTTGCGGCGCGGCGGCGGGAATCGCCGCCACGTTCAACGCCCCGATCGCCGGCGTCATCTTTTCGCTCGAGATCCTTTTGGGCGAGTTCGGCGTGAAAAAGTTCAGCCCGCTCGTGCTCTCGAGCGTAACGGCCACCGCGATTTCCCGCCACTACTTCGGCGACGTTCCGGCCTTTATCCTGCCTCGTTACGAGATGGTCTCCGCGTGGGAGTTTTTCTTGTATGCCGCGCTGGGTATCGTGGTCGGCCTCGTCGCGCTGGCGTTTGTGATCACGCTTTACAAGACCGAGGATATCTTCGACGCCGTCCCCATTCCGGACTATATCAAGCCCGTTTTCGGCGGGCTTATCATGGGGGCGATGATCATCTATCTTCCGGAGACCTTCGGTGTCGGCTACGGCGCGATCGACCGCTCGCTGACCGGCATGATGCCGGCGCAGATGCTGTTTATATTGATTTTCGCCAAGATACTCGCCACCTCCATAACCATCGGCGGCGGCATGTCCGGAGGGATATTCGCGCCGTCTCTGTTCATCGGCGCAATGGCCGGCGGCTTCTTCGGCGTAATGGCCAACCAGTTGTTTCCCGGACTGACGGCCTCTCCCGGCGCGTACGCGCTGGTGGGCATGGGCGGAATGGTCGCCGCCGCAACGCACGCGCCCATAATGGCCATTCTCATCATTTTCGAACTCACGTCCGAATACACCATCATTTTGCCGCTGATGATAACGTGCATCATTGCCACGCTGTTGTCCACTTCTCTCAGGAGGGGAAACATCTATACGCTCAAGCTGATGCGGCGAGGGATTTTTTTGCATCAGGGGCGTGAGCAGAGCATCCTTCAAACGATTCTGGTTGAAAGCGTGATGCGGCCCGGGGCGCTGGTCGTAAAAGAGAACACGGTGCTGACCGACATTATCAGGTCGTTCCAGGACAACAACGCCTCGTATCTGCAGGTCGTGAACCAGGGCGACGAGCTTTCCGGCATCATCTCATTCAGGGACATCCGACAGATACTGCAGGAGCAGAGTCTGGCTCACCTCATCATTGCCAAAGACGTGGCCACCAGCCCGGTGGTCACCGTCACGCCGAAGGAAAACCTCGAGGCTGCGCTCAGGAAATTGAGTTCGACGGGCGTGAGCCAACTGCCCGTCGTCGACCAGGACAACCCCAAGCGCGTCATAGGAACCCTCGATAACAAGGACATCAACGCTGCATACGACCGCGCGGCCCTCTCGATGGAGACAGCGGCCGCCTGAGTGCGTTTCCCCGGTCGGTAGCCCGTTTTGCGGGCGCGGCCCGTCGGCCCGTCACATGGGCGCATATGCGGCCCGCTTCCATTGAAGTATTCGCCGCGCTATGCTATAATCCCCCCGCTTTGTGTCTCCATCGCGCGGAGTGAAACAGCCGTCTCACGCGGGACGATCAGCCGTCACCCGGGCCGTTCGGCGCTGCGCCCCTGATGGCTTCGGAGTCAGAGAAACTTTCGCAATTATTCACGCCGGTTGACCCGAAATGAGCAAGAGTGTTTATCGCGCATCTCGAATACGAACCGAAGCGGTTTATGCCGGATATTAAGGCCCGACGCCCGACCGACTGTCAGCAGACGCCGCGAAAGACATGCCGAACCGTGAAAAAGCTCCTTATCCCCGCAGTGGCGATTGCCTTTTCCCTGTTGCCGGGGGGCCCCACGGCCGAAGCGAGACAGGGCTCCGCCGATATCTTCATCGACGATCCCAGGGTCACGGGCGAGCCCGTGTACTTTTCGGGCGACCGGTTCGCCTACAATTTGAAGCGCGGTGTCATGACCGGGAGCGGTGCCGTCGAGATATTCCAGGGCGACAGCACGCTGCGCGGCGATAGTGTCTCCATAGACATTAACACGAGCGTGGCGGAGATCGAGGGAGACGTCGTGGTGACCCGTCTGGGCGATGTCGTGACGGGCGACAGGGGCGTGTACGACTTCGAAAAAGCCGAAGGCGTGTTTTACGGCACCCGCGGGAGTTCCGGGCCATGGTACGTCGGCGCCGACAAGGTAGAGCGCGAGATGGGCGGCCGGTACTCCATCGGGAGCGCCTGGCTGACCACCTGCAACCTGCCCGATCCGCATTATCGTTTCGCGGCGGGCGCGACGACCGTCATTCCCGACGACAGGGTCGTGGCGCGCGACCTCTTCATGTATGCGGGCTCGGTTCCGATATTTTATCTGCCCTATTACTCGCACCGGATAGGGCGCGGCCGCCCGCCTGTGGAATGGGAGACTGGCAGCCAGACAGACCTCGGCACATACGCCCGACTGGGCTACAACCTCGAGCTGGGCGAGCGCGTATTGCTCAATCCTCATGTTTGGGGCTTTACGAAGAGCGGCGTCGGAGGCGGGCTCGACGGCCGGCTCAATCTGTTCGGCGGTGACGGCAAGGGCACATTCGATTCGTTTTACATTTCCGACAGGAATGATGAGAACACCGACTTCGTCGGTGTCGAGCAGGACAGGGGAAAGATAGACCTGTACTATCGGCAGGAGCTGCCGTACGACCTGACGGCGCTGGTTCAGGCCGAGTACATCAGCGACAGCGAATTTCTCAAGACATACGATTTCGACGATTTCTACGGGAGGGAGCTTCCCGAGACTTTCGTCAACCTCGAGCGCACGGTCGACCACAGCGTTATATCTTTCACGATTCGCGAGAGGCTCGTCGACTATATCGAAGACGTCGATCGGCTGCCCGAGTTCAGGGCAGAGCTGCTCGAGCAGCGGATATGGGATACGGGTTTCCTTTTCAGCGCGACGAACGATATCGCCTACCTCGATAACGAGGCGGGAGAGTTCCAGACGACGCGAAATTTCAGCCGTGCCGGACTCAGGTATCCGCTGCGTTTTCAGGACTGGCTCGAGGTAGTGCCGTTTGTCGAGGGGGACGCGACGTATTACTCGAAGACGCTCACCGAGGACGACGAATACCGCGTTTCATGGGACAGCGGCGCCGTGGCGCAGTCGAGGTTCCACAAGGTTTACGGCTCGCCGTTCGGCCGGTACACCGCGTTCAGGCACCTCATCGTCCCCACGCTTTCGTACCGCTACCGGCCGACTCCGGACGAGGAGCCCGGGGAACTTCCGGGCTTCGACTCGATCGATCTGATCGACCGCGAGAACATGGTCGAGATCGAGTTGAAGAACTACCTCCAGGCCAAGCGGCCGGACGGCCGAAGCGTCGATCTTGCAGAGTACAACTTCACGGCGGGACTCGAATTCGACGACGGCGACGACGTGCTCGCGACCCTTGAAAATGAGGTGCTGATACGCCCTGTGCCGAACTGGGAGCTGGCCCTCAAGGCGCTCCACGATTTCCGGGACGAGACCCGCTCCGATCTTGTAAGCGGTGTGGCGAGGTACACCATGCCCGAGTCATTCGGGGCGTCGTTCGGTCTGATACATGAAGACACGCCGTTAAAGCTCTTCGACACGCAGGCCATATACTCGGTGAGCAAATCGTTCGGGCCGCTCTGGCGCGCCGGCTTCGAGCAGCACTACAGCATCAGCGGCGGCGAGTTTACGTATCAGGAATTCTGGGTCTGGCGCGACCTGCATTGCTGGGAGGCGCTGCTGCGCATAACGGACAGGCAGGAGGCCACAAGCGTCATGTTCCTGCTGAACATAAAGGCCTTCCCGATGCACAGCATCGAAAGCAAGATAGCTCTTAATCCGATTGGGGGAAATAATCCATGGCCAACGCGCTGGTAACCGGCGGCGCCGGATTTATCGGGTCGCATCTCGCAGGAGCCCTGCTCGAGCAGGGTCATCGAGTGACGATTTTGGACGACCTGTCGACCGGCAGACGCGAGAACATTCGACATCTCAAAGTAAATTCCCATTTTAAGTTCGCGCTCGGCACCGTACTGGATTACGACATCATCGACGACCTGGTGGCTGGATGCGACATCGTCTACCACATGGCGGCGGCGGTCGGCGTTCGCTACGTGATAGAGAATCCGCTTGCCTCGCTTCGCACGAACACCAAAGGCACGGAAAACATATTCGAGGCCGCCAACCGGCACAAGCGCAAGGTAGTGCTCGCGTCGACGTCGGAGATCTACGGGAAAAACGAGAAGGAGAGCCTCAGCGAAGACGACGACAGGGTGCTCGGCTCGACTTTCATCTCGCGATGGGGCTATTCCTGCTCGAAGGCGTTCGACGAGTTCCTGGCCCTTGCGTACTGGCGCGAGAAAAAGCTGCCCGTAGTGATCCTGCGGTTCTTCAACACTTGCGGGCCGAGGCAAACGGGCGAGTACGGGATGGTCATTCCCCGCTTCGTCAAGGCCGCGCTGCTCGGGCGGCCGCTGCAGGTGTTCGGCGACGGCAAGCAGGTGAGGTGCTTTTCCTATGTCGACGACGTCGTGGAGGGCATGCTCGCGCTGGCCGAGCATCCGGAGGCCGAGGGAGAAATCTTCAATCTCGGCTCCACCGAGGCGACGACAATCGAGGAACTGGCCCGAAAGATAGTCGCGATGACCGGCAGTCCCTCGACGATCGAATACGTCCCCTACGAGCAGGCGTACGAAAGAGGTTTCGAGGATCTGCGCCGACGCGTTCCGGACACAGAGAAGGCGAGACGCCTCGTTGGGTTCGAGCCCAAGGTGTCATTGGACGAGATACTGCGCCGGGTGATCGAATACTTTAAGGAATAAGAGGCGCGCAGACGAGAGGCTTTTTCCGGCCGCGCCGCCGCGGCGGCCATGAGGGTCATGAGAGTATTGATTACAGGAATAGCCGGGTTTGCCGGCTCGCATCTCGCCGAGCTCATGCTCGAGGAGGGGGCGGAAGTGCACGGCGCCGTTTTCCCTGGGGAATCCACTCGGAACGTGACGTCGCTCGAGTCGCAGCTTGGGCTTTCCACTTGCGACATCCGCGACGCCGAGGCCGTCGCGAAACTGCTTGCCGAGACGAGACCCGAGGAGATATATCATCTGGCGGCCATCACATTCATTCCCGAATCGCTCGACGACCCGCGCCTGACTTTCGATACCAACCTTTTCGGAACGATGAACGTGTTCGAGGCGGCAAAAAAGCTCTCCGACGTTCCCCGCATACTTTTCGTGGGGTCGGCCGACGTGTATGGCGCCGTAGGAAAAGACGAATTACCCGTCGACGAGGGCGCGCCGCTGAGGCCCACCAACCCATATTCCGTCAGCAAAGCCGCCGCCGACATGCTGGCGTACCAATACGGCCTGTCCGCCGAGATGCATATCGTCCGCGTGCGGCCGTTCAACCACACCGGCCCGCGTCAATCGCCGCGCTTCGTATGCTCGGATTTCGCCCGGCAGGTGGTCGAGGCCGAAAAGGGGCGTCAACCGCCCGAGATTTCCGTGGGCAACCTGGATCCCATGCGCGATTTTTGCGATGTCAGGGACATAGTGCGCGCCTACCGCGACGTTCTCAGGGGCGGCGAGCCCGGCGAGGTTTACAACGTCTGCTCGGGCGAGTCGGTGAGCGTGGGTGAGATACTTGACGGGCTGATGTCCATATCCGGGCAGAGGCTCGTAATTACCGAAAGCCCCGACCGCGTGCGCAAGACCGAGGTCGAGGAGGTCATAGGGGACGGCGGCAAGATCAACAGAGCGGTCGGCTGGAGGCCGTCGATTCCCATCAGGAAGACCCTGGAAGACATGATCGAATATTGGCGAGGGACCAGCTAAAGGAGGCGCTCTTGTCGGCGAGAATTCTGATTACGGGCGGGGCCGGCTTTGTGGGGTCGCACCTGTGTGACCGGTTTGTGGGCGAGGACCATGAGGTCGTGTGCGTCGACAGCCTGATAACCGGCAACCGCGACAACATCGCCCACCTGTTCGGCAACCCGAAGTTCAAGTTCATTCATTACGACGTCACCGAATACCTGTACGTGGCAGGGCCTTTGGATTACATTCTCCATCTTGCCTCGCCCGCCAGCCCGATCGACTACCTCGAGCTGCCGATTCAGACGCTTAAGGTCGGCGCGCTCGGCACGCACAAGGTGCTCGGCCTGGCCAAGGACAAGGGAGCCCGCTTTCTTCTCGCCTCGACCTCGGAGGTGTACGGCGACCCGCTGGTGCATCCGCAGCCCGAGTCGTACTGGGGCAACGTGAATCCCATCGGGCCGCGCGGAGTTTACGATGAGGCGAAGCGTTTCGCCGAGGCCCTCGCGATGGCATACCATCGCGTTCACAAGATAGAGACCCGCATCGCCCGGATTTTCAACACCTACGGCCCGCGGATGCGGCCCCTCGACGGCAGGGTGGTGTCCAACTTCATTATGCAGGCCTTAAGGGGCGAGCCACTCACCGTCTACGGGGACGGAACACAGACTCGCAGCTTTTGCTACGTAGACGATTTGGTGGACGCGATCTCGCGGCTGCTGTTTTCGGACG
>CBDUSG010000116.1:0-8147 GCA_965369575.1 uncultured bacterium
GACTATTCTTTACTTTCTGGATAAGCCCGATATTGCCAGAGGCTCCACAAAGCATCGCCAATTCTCCGACCGGCCAGACCTTCTCGAAATGCATCTTTGTACCCGCTTCGAGATCAGTCGAGGCGCTGTCGGAAGCCATAACAATACCGTCACTGCAACGTATTCCGACTACTAATGTCATGATGATCCTCTGATTGCGGCGTGGTCAATATTGAAAGACACTCTTTGTTGCATACGCGGGGTATTTTTTATAAACCTTTTTCAGAACTTCCTCGAAGGGCAATCGAGAGAAAAACTCCTTCAGGCTTTTCAGGTAGCTTATGGCCTTCTCGTCGAAGTTCTTCGCCAGCATCTGTGCTTGCGCATGGCCGGCAACTGAACACCGGTAATACTTAGTCTCCTCATTTGGCAACGATGTTTCGTGGATGTAGCCAAATGAGTTCAAGATATCAAGGTCGCTGTAGATATCGAACGAACAAGGACCAAAGTTATACGGCTCGAACTCATACAAAGCTTCACGCTGAATCCAATCTTTATCCTCGATTTCTTGCGCAAAGACAAAAAGCCCCTTCATTATGCGGATCCTATCAATTGCCCCCCCTGGGTCCAGCTCTGTGGGCAAATCGATGTAGATAAGGAGGATCTCCTGCTTTTTTGTTAACGCTGTTGGTCCCATTTTCCCGCCCCCTTTTTGTAATTGATCATTCCGGCATCGGGATCGAGTCGCCTGTGGAATTCCCTCCGAGAAGCTCCTGGCCCTCCGTACAAATAGTCATGAAATTGCAGTCGAAACATTTGTCAGCTTGTGGTGAGCTTTCAAGATTATCAGCATCCCAGGGAAATGTTGTCATCTCATTATACATCTGAACAACCCATTCATCAAACTCTTCTACCTGAGACGAAGTCCTGGATGTGACCCGAGGATATCCAAGCCTGAGATAGACAAACTCCGCCGCAACCTCTTCCGGCGCACGATCGAATTTTTTCATAGCCCATGAGATGTATGTGGTAAGCTGGTCGCTGTCATCAGCTTTTTCCCATTCCTGGCCAGTTTTCCAGTCCGTTATGACGATCCTATCATCCGGCGACACTGTAACCAAATCAGCCGCTGCCCACGCTACCGAGCCATTTATGAAGAATCTCTCTGGAAAATCCACATCGATAATTCTGGACTCGGCGTAGCATGGCCAAATTGAGGCCTCGAAGCTTTGGAGTTGCGTTTTACCATCGCTGATCACAGTGTCAAATTTTCCCTCCTCGATTGGCCGTCCGTTAATCTCATCTATTAAGTCTGCCTTGCGACTGTGCCACTTTTCCGCCTCGATTTCGAGATATCTCATGGCTGCAGATAGGTTAAATTCGCGGCCAGCCTTTATGTGAGCGAGTTGGGCTTTAAGGGCATCATGTATTAAGGAGCCCCCGAGAAAGACGAACCTCTGTCTTCTTCTCAAATCCCATATTCGATCCTTGAGGAGTGAACGAGATGGCAATTCATAGGCTGCGACGTAGTGCAAATAAAATTGCGTTTTGCACTGGTCCCACATTCCCTGGGAGGTTTTCGACCATCCGAAATTGTCGAGCCATGATTTCGCCATAGATTCCCCCTCCTCACTCAAACTTGATTATCCGCCCGGGGCGGCGTTTGCCGAGGTACCACGAGCCGATGACCAGGTAGACCTCTTTCACCAGGTCGCGCCGAACTATGATCGGCTCGAGTGGCACCGCCTGATTTACCGACGACAGCGCCACGGTGTCCGTCGCCTTATCGTGCGATATCCTCTTGAAAACGAAACCCGGGTGCCCCTTCACTTTTGCGACGACCAGGTCGTTGTTGCGGATGACCGCCTCGCGATCGATCCAAACGAACTGGCCCGGTAGCGTCGTCGGTGACATCGAGTCGTCTTCGACTCGGACAAGCTGGGCATGGGGAGGAACCTCTACGTATTCATGGTCAACGGGTTCCCAGTCGATAGTCCCGTGTGGATTGGCTGAGGCATGAGACACTACCGGGAACGGCAGAGGCATTTTATATTTTCCTACAGCCGTCTCAAATATCTTCGCGGCATCCTCATAGAAGCCAGTTTCAGCGTCTTTCCACTCCTCGGTGATCAGCATCTCGCCTTTGCCGGTCAGCAGCCAATTGATGTTCACCTCATACACGCTCGCCAGGCGCATCAAGAATAGCGTACCCGGATATCGTCCCCCAAGGTACCGCTGCACATTCTGGAAGTTAATATCCAGATCCGCCGCGATCCGTTTCAAAGTCTTCCCATCCAAAGCCTGTTTCAGCCTGGAAAAGAAGGGATTTTCCGCATCTTTCCCCATACGGCGAAATTCTCCTTGACAACATTCCCCGTTCGGTGTATACTCCATATTGAGAGATTAGAAGTAACCTTTGGAGGCGTAAAAAAAGAGACGATGGAACGAAGGGCCAGAACAGGCGAGATTAAGAAAAGGCAGTACGACCAGGGCGTCAAGAATAAGGATATGGCCCTGGAATACGGATGCTCCGAGCAAGTTGTCGGCCAGGTCATTATGGGCAAGAAAACCTCGCGTCCGCTGCAGGCGTTCATAGAGCGCCGGCTCGGCGCGCGTGTTGGGGAGCTGTTCCCTCGGCGGGATGCTGTCCAGGCAGCCTGAGGGGGCGGCTCCTCGTTTTTTTGGGAAACCCGATTTTGACACACCTATTCTACCATTGGAGACTGCATGAGTCAATTATCAAATTTGAAGCAATTTCTATGGCACGGGACAGGCGAAACGGCCTGTCCTTAGTTTCTTACGCGGGAGGGTTAGAACGGTGAGGCACCAGACGATCGGAGAGGTCATCGAGGATTCGGTCAGGCGCTGCAAGAGGAAGAGCCGGGAAGAGCTTGCCGACGAGCTCGGCGTCGGTTACTCCAATTTCAGCCGGATGCTGAATCCGAACGACGAGGGCGCGAGGTTCCCGGCGGAGCTGCTGATTCCGATGATGAAGGCGACAGGGAATTATTCTCCCCTCGAGCACATGGCCGCACGCACCGGGCACATTGTCATCAGCACAAGAAAGCTGCGCGTGCCCAGGGGCAGCGGGCAGGACTTGAGAAATGACGTGCACCAGACGTTTATCGACATGGCCAAGATGCTCTCGGACTTTTTCAAGGACCCGACGCCGAAGGCGAAAGAGCAGACGCTGGCCGCGATCGACAAGCATCTGGGCGAGACTATCGCGGCGCGGAAGAAGGTCGAGAAATGGGAGCAACCGGAACTCGAGTTTGGGGAATAGGGAAGGTACGGCCCACGAACCAAGCCGGAAGGCGGCGGCGGGCGACTCTGGCAGGAGGCTGCTCGGCCGCCCTCCGGCGGGCAGGGGACAAAGGGACAAGGAGGCGCAAATGGCAGACAGCGTTCTGAATCGGCAGATGCAGAGGATATTTGGGGATGTGAACGATGAGCTCTTTCGGGCGACGGGATCATTCAAGCCCTTTCACAATGCACACGAGGGCTATGCGGTAGTGAAGGAGGAAGTCGACGAACTGTGGGACGCAATCAAGACGAAAGGGATCGCGCCCGAGGTGATTCGCAAGGAGGCCATCCAGATCGCCGCAATGGCGATCCGGTTTGTCCTCGATGTTTGTGATGCGTGTCCGGGAGAAAGAGATGCCAACGATTGAGAGCCTGGCGAATGGGATACGGCTGCTCGAGGCGGTAGCCGAGGCGGGCGCGCCGGAGTCGACGCCGGAGCTGATCAAGAAGTGTGAAAGCTTCATGACGGCCTCACAGGTGCGCAACTCGGCCGACACGCTGGCCGAGCTCGGCTGGCTGCAAAAGATGCCCGGCAAGGGCAACGTCGCCGTCTACGGCCTCGGCTCCAAAGCCGCGCGCCTGTGGGCGATCTATGTCGGCAAGAGACTCGATGACCTGCAGGACCAAAACCACAGCCAGGCCGAAGAGCTGGGCCGCCTCAAGAGGCTCGTCGAGTGCGGAGAGGAATGAGCGGCGAGTCGCCGCCGACAGAATCAAATCTTTCAGTGTGAAAGAAATCTTTCAGAGTGAACGATTTCGGAGGAAGTAATGGGAAAGAAAAAAATCACCGCAGACGCAGACGAGCACAATCGTAAGGTGTTGGCAATAAAGAAGCAAGAGAAGACACAACAGGAAGAACAGCGCAAGCAAATCGCCAAGTATGCCAAGGGACTTCCATCCGACCAGGCGAGCCTGATCACCCAAACGCGCGTAATGATCCAGACGGGCGGGCAGTGCCTCTGGGAAGCCGGCCGCCGCCTAATTGTGCTCCGTTCGCTGTGCGACCATGGACAGTGGGGCCCAATGCTCGAGGAGATAGGAATCTCCGGCACAACCGCCTGGCGTGCAATGAACGCCGTTAAGAAAATCCCCGAGAGCGAGCTCAAGCGGCTCGGCAGGTCCCACGCATACGACATGCTCGGCGAGCCCACAAAGGTCGACCAGGAGATGATCGACAAGCTCGAGTCCGGCGAACTCACCGAGGAGGACCTTATTCGAGAATCGGATGTCGACATCAAAAAAATGCTCAAGGAAAAGGTGAAGCTCGAGGCAAAGCTCGAGCAAGAGAAAAGCAAGACGAAGGAGCTGCAGGCGGAGGTCGACAAGCTCAAGCTCGGAACGATCGACGAGCGCGCGATCGAGCGGAAGATCGCCGAATGGCAGGTTCAATTCGATCAGTTTGTGGTCTGGATCATGAGCTTCAAAAAGAGTCTGCCCGACAAATCGCAGGCGGACCTGTACTCGGCGCTGCAGTACTTCATGCATCGGCTGCTCGTCGCCGAGGTGCACGTGGCGGACAAGTTCCCGAAGTTCGACACATATGCCGGGCCGGATCGGGGAGCGCTGGTCGAGTGGATGCAGAAGCGGATGCGCAGGTGATGAACCAAGGGGAAGCTGGGAAAAGGAGGCGCGAAATGACGGTCGCACAAGAGCTGGACATAAAAGAGATTCATGAACTCGTGCTCAAGATCAAAATATATCTGACTCCCAAAGAAGATTGGAAGCCGATTGACATAGCCGGGGCCCTCATAAGGTTTGAGAGGACACACGGAACGGAAAAGACAAGGGCGCTCGGAAGGTTCATCAAATGGGCGAAGGCCAACGACAAGCCGGACAGCTTCATATCGGTGAATCTCGGGCATGATCTCAATGGGTGCGACGACTCACGCATGTCGCCGAGAACAGCGGGATATTAGGAGATGGATTCCCGCCTGCGCGGGAATGACAAAGAGCGCGGAATCGGAATTGAATATGGACCCAAAGGTCTGTGAAGAGTTGGCAAGCGAACTCGGAGAAGCGTCGTCGCGCGAGCGCCGAGCCGAGATCATCCGCGAGTACATGAATCGCTACAAGGCGGGCCGGACAACGGTCTATCGCTGGGCGCGAAAGGGCGGCCGCGAATCCGGCCGCGAAGGATGCGGCGGCCGCAAGGCGAAGCCGCTCCCCGAAAAACAGCTCCGCGAGATTGCCAAGATGATCCATGCAACCGCTACAAAAAAATATTCGCCGACATTGCCGACCAGGCGGGCGATCCGCGTCGGCATCCAGAGCGGCTTCTGGCAAGAGGGCGAGCTGACCGAACACATGGTCAATCGCTACCTGCGCGAGAACTGCCCGCGCCGGTCGCCCCAGCTCGAGCCGCCGCACATCCCGCGAAGCACCGACCATGTGAATCAGTTCGGCCAGTTCGACGTCTCCGTCTGCGCGCAGTTCTATCTCAAAGCAGATGCGGCGGTCGGCACGCAGGACCCGTCGATCTACTGGACCAAGAACAAGCGCGGCAATGGACCTCCGATTCTGCGCGGCGTGTACACAGAAGTGACCACGGGCGCGTTCTACGTCGAGTATTTCACCGGGACGGAATCGGTCGAAAAGCTGGTGCCGATCCTACACAACGCGCTCATGCCGAAATGGGATGAAGAGAAGTATCCCCTGAAGGGCATGCCCGATATTCTCCTGACCGACAAGGGCAGCGGCCTCGACAACGGCTACTGCAAGAATCTTTTCGACAACCTGGGCATCGAGTTCCGGACACACGCGGTCGGCAACCCGCGCGCGAAGGGCACGGTCGAGACGACGATGTACAACATCATCGAGCGGCACATCGAGAGCCTGCTCCGTTTCGAGCCGGCGACGTCGATCGAGGATCTCAACCGGAAGATCAGGCCGATCGTTGTTGAGCTGAACGGGCACTCCGAGCACAAGCATTGGCGCTATGGCATGTCGCGCTCGATGGCGTTCGCCTCGTGGGTGCGGCCCGAACATCTCCGCCTGCCTCCTGCCGACCTCGAGTATTTCCAGAGCCTGGCATATCGAGAAGAGGACCGCGTGATTGACGGAAAACTCAGCGTGCGGTTTCAGGGCCGCGCGTACAGCTTCCTCGGCGACGAGGAAAACTACACCGATCCGGCGATCCTCGCGCTCAAGGGACAGAAGGTCACAGTCATGTATTCGCCGTTTGACAAGGAGCGCGTGAAAATCGTGACGAAGGACGGACAGGTGTACTACCCGGCGCTGGTGAAAAAAGATCGGTTCGGCTATCCCTCGTTCGCGGTTCGGATGAAAGCGCCGGGGAGCGCGCCCAAAATGGCGAAACAGCCGTGGCAGGAAAACATCGAGAAGCTCGAGGACGTCGAGCTGCCCGGCAAGGTGAAAGCGTTCGCCAATGAGGACAGGCTCAGCACGATGCGATTCATGGTCAAGCCGGCGCAGAAGTTCGAGGGCGAGTCGCCCGACGACGCGATGCAGATTCCGCGCCTCGAGGCGAAAAAGCAATTACAGGAGCTCCTCGAGCGCAGGCTCACGCGCGCCGAGAGCGACCGCCTCAACAGCACCTGGGGCGCGATGGTCTCCGACGCCGAGATCGAGGAAATAGTGAGGTTGCTGACACCGCAGACGGAATATCCGCAAGCGGACGCGGTCGAAGGGGCTGCCGAAATTGCTTGAGCGGCACCACATGCAGGGTATCGAGGATGCCGGACTGACCGAGGAACAGTGGCGTGCGGTCATCGGCTTTTGCAGTCACAACTTCGGGAACCTCGTCGGCTGCGCGACGCTGGCGCTTGGGAATGCCCGCGACGGCAACATCGGCTGCGAGAAGATAGACGACGCGCAGAGACACATACGCGTTCGCTATCGACAGATCATCGAAACAATGAAGGCGCTGGAGGACGGGTGTAATCGGGACAGGGGAGAAATCCCCGAAACGGGAGGTGAGGCTATTGGGCGGGCCGAGCAAAGATCTGAGGAGCAACGAGAAGATCAGGCACGGGCGCGGAGTGACACCGCTTGATCACGGCTTGAAGGCAAAACAAGTATTCCACGAGTTGAATCTGACCTACCCGCAAATAGCCGCGGGGGCCAAGGTCCCCGGCCTCAAATCGCGCGCGGGCATTTCGAATCTGGTCAACCGCAACATCTGGCCCATAACGACGCCGCGCGAAGTCGTCGAGGAAAAGCTCGAACAGTTCCTGAGGCAGAAGGGCGCGACCGACAAGCAGCTCGAGGGCATCTGGGAGTTCTCCAGGTCTCTCTCCATCAAGAAACGGTCCGAGCTCCCGAACGGCAACGGCAAGAATCACGGTCCCAAGAAAATCAACAGGATGGGGGTGCGCATGATAGACCGCGAATGCATGACTCACTTCGGGCTGCAGAAAAGCCCGTTTCCAAAGAGAATCTCAAGCAAGGGCGACATGCTGATGCTCAGGCCGTTCAAGCGCGTTTTCGACCAGGTGCAAAAAGCCATCGAGGACCGCGAGTTCGCGTGTGTCGTCGGTGAATCGGGCTCTGGCAAAACGACGCTTCGGATAATGATTGAGGAGCATTTCAAGAAAAATCCGAACGTGCAGTTCGTCGCGCCGCTCGACCTCGAGCGCGAGAGCATGAAGCCGAATTCGCTGGCGGTAGCGATCTGTCGAGATCTCAATCCGGGCCTGAGGTCGATCCCGAACCGGCGCGAGCAACTCTATCGCCTTGCGCGAAACAGCTTGATGGCGACATTATCGCCCGTCTTGGTGTCCACGCCCCGGTAGACCGTTCCGGTGCCGCCGCGTCCGACGGCGACGTCGAGCCGGTAGTGATAGAGGGATGGCCTATCGGCCTTCTTGGGAAACTCTGAGGGCATGTCGTTCCTGCTGCGACCTTAG
>CBDUSG010000117.1:0-8123 GCA_965369575.1 uncultured bacterium
CCCCTCCGCGCCCCGGCGGCCGAGCCGCCCCGGCGAGGTCGTCAGCAGCGCGTTCTCTTCTCGCCGCTCGTAAATTTTCCCCAATAGAAAGAGCATCAGTTTGTCATTCTCACCGATGTCTTCTGACAGCAGGAGGGGTCGCAGCAGATTCACGTCGAATGGCCGCGTGACCAGCACCGAGAAAGTGAACCCGATGTTCTCCTCTCCCGTCATGTTCGGAAGTCCCATGATCGTGAGGCGGTACTGCGGGCTCTCGTCCGTAACGACGACGTCCCCCAGAGATAGCAGGTTCTGCACAATGCAATTCTTGAACGACCCTTTTAAGGTCTCGTGCAAATCGAATACGACCTGAACCCTTGCGGAAAACTCCGGCGGGCCGGGCTGCGGCTCCTGAGCGGGGTCCGGCGCGGCCTGGGCGAAAGCGCCGGCATGGATCACAGAGAGCAGGGTGATTGCGGTCACGAAAATCGCTGGAATTCTCATTGTCGGGGCTCCTCGGGCGTTGGGAGATGGATATACGGCGACGATGACTGAATTAATAAATAAGACGCGACGAAATTTTATCGAGGTAAATCCGAAAAGTCAAGAGGGGAGAGCAAGCCGTTTCGCCGCCGACGGTGAAAAATTACTTGAAGACTGTGCGCAAAATGGGGTATACTTTAACGCGCCTCACGCGCCTCAGTTGTCGCAATCGCTTCCCTAACCGCGCCTCACCGGCCCAAGCAGCTGCCTGGAGACCCGATGCGAATGAGGAAAACCGCGCCCCTTTCCGGAAAAGAATCTCCATTACGGACCGGCGCTCAGCCGAATCACAACACTCCGCAGCGTCGGCGATTCCAAAATGCATTTGTAATATGCATAGTTGCATCCATCCTGTCTGTTCTCGGCGCTGGCCTGTTTCCCGCAGGCGGAAGCGCCGCGGGCGATGAGGTCGTCTCCGTTATCCCCGTCCACGAAACGATCGATCTTGGGCTGGCCTTTTTCATTAAGCGCTCGATCCAGAGCGCCGAGCGCGCCGGAGCGGCAGCCATCGTGCTCGATGTGAATACTTTTGGAGGGCGGGTGGACGCCGCCGTCGAAATCCGCGATTCGCTCGACGCGTGCAAAATCCCGACGATCGCCTATGTAAACATGCGCGCGATCTCGGCGGGAGCCCTCATATGTCTGGCGACCGGGAAGATAACGATGGCTCCCGGGAGCACCATCGGCGCCGCCACGCCCGTCGGCATCGGCGGCGGAGGCGAAAAACTGGAGCTGGGCGAAAAGGAAAAGTCGTATGTGAGGGGAGAGTTCCGCGCCACCGCAGAGCGCAACGGTCATTCGCCGATACTGGCCGAGGCCATGGTCGACCCCGACGTCGAGGCTCTCGTTGTTTTGGGAGGCGAAGCCCCGAGAGTGGTTTCGCAGGCCGAGGCCGACGAGATACAAAAACTCGACGAGAAGGCCAAGGTCGAAATCGTCTCCGCAAAAGGAAAACTGCTGACAATGACCGCCTCCGAGGCCCTCGATGCGGGTCTCGCCCACTCGACGCCCGAATCGCTCGATGAACTCATTCGCTCGCTCGGCCTCGACCCGGAGCGCAAGATAGTTTCCAGGATATCGTGGTCGGAATATATCGTCAGGTTCCTGACGAATCCCGTAGTTTCAGGGCTGCTTCTGACGTTCGGCGTGCTGGGTATCTTCTTCGAGCTTCAGATGCCCAGCTGGGGCGTGAGCGGCACGATCGGAATCGTCTGCCTCCTGCTTTTCTTCGGCGGCCATTACATCGCGGGACTCGCTTCCATGGCCGATTTGCTTCTCTTCGCCATAGGGCTGGGACTGCTCGCGATGGAATTCTTTGTCGTGCCCGGTTTCGGCGTCACGGGCATATCCGGGCTCGTATGTATCATGGCCGGAATATATCTGGCAATGGTCAAGCGCCCCGTGCCGGAATTCTCGTGGGACTATCAAATGCTCACCGCGGCGATGATGACGATACTGTCAATGACGGTTGCAACAACGATAGGCGTTGTGTTAATCTGGAGAATGTCTCCCGAGTCGCGGCTCAAGAAGTTGATGGTTCTGTCCGCGAGCGAACGCGCCCGGGACGGCTACACGGCCTCTGAGAGTCTCGAGGCCCTCGTCGGCCGTCGGGGCAAAAGTCTTACGCACCTCAGGCCCGCCGGCAGGGCGCTCATCGACGGCGAGCCCTACGAAGTGCAGTCGGAGGGTGAATTCATCGAAAAGGATAGAAACCTTACGGTGACAAGGGTGGCGGGCAACAAGGTGTTCGTCGCCGAAAGGAATGAGGGCGAGGCCCAGCTATGACCGAAACGCTCGAACAGAAAAAGACGCTGCTGTCCATGGCGCGCACGTTCCGCACCGATATCCAGGACATCCAGCAAAAGGGCGCCGGCTATTACACGTGCGATCCCTTCGTCACCCGCTACAACAAGCTCCTCACCAAGTCGCGCGAGCTTTTCCCGGGCTCGCATTCAGCCATTCTCGATTCGTTCGCCGAGGTCGAGGGCACGGCCTCGGTCGACCCGGCCGACAAGATGAAGGTGACCCAGTGCGTCCTCATCGAGTTGGGCCAGCTCATCGCGTTTATGGAATCCGTCATCCGACAGCAGGAGGCGCGCGGCGCGGCGCCGGTCGAGCCGTCTCCCGCCGAGGAGACCGCCGACGCGGAATCCGCCTCGGAGGGAGCCTGATCGGCCCGATAGGGGGTTAAACGAGTGCTAGTATTGCTTTTATTTCTGCTTGCCGTCGTTTTAGTTTATGTCGAAATGTTTCTTCCCGGCGGCGTGTTCGGCGTCCTGGGCGTCGTCGCATTTGGCGCCAGCATCGTTATGGCGTTTCGACAGTATGAGACGATGGGAATATGGATCGCGATCGCCGAGCTGCTGGCGGCTACGGTACTGATCATGATCGGGCTGAAACGTTTTCCGCAGAGTCGCGCGGGAAAGGTACTGATATTGGGGCGCAGCCTGGAAAAGAAAGCGGGATACAGCGGCACCGACGCCCTGGAGGAGTACATAGGCAAAGAGGGCGTGAGCGTAACCCGTCTGCGTCCGGCCGGAATCGCGAAGATCGACTCGGCGCGACTCGACGTAGTCACCGAGGGCACTTTCATAGACAAGGGGAAGGAACTTAAAGTCGTGGCGGTTGAAGGCAACCGGGTCGTCGTCAGGGAGCTTGAAAGCGCGACGTAACCAAAGGAGGGTCATCAGATGAGTGGTTTAGGACCGATTATAGGTCTCGTACTCGTTGGAATCATCATCGCGGTTATCGCGGTCATAGGGCGCTTTTTCGGGCTCTGGCTGCGGGCGGCTCTCTCCGATGCCCACGTGGGCTTCGCCAGCCTCATCGGAATGAGCCTGCGAAAGGTGAGCCCCGGCGTAATCGTCAATACGCGGATCATGGCCATCAAGGCCGGCGTCAAAGCCGACACCAATGACCTCGAGGCCCACTACCTCGCGCACGGACATGTCGAGCGGGTCGTGCACGCGCTCATCGCGGCGAATAAGGCGAACATCTCGCTTACCTTCGAGAGGGCGGCCGCCATCGACCTCGCCGGGCGCGACGTGCTCGAGGCCGTGCAGACCAGCGTCAACCCGAAGGTCATCGACGCGCCCGACCCGACCAAAGGCAAAGATACCGTTGATGCGGTCGCGATGGACGGCATCCAGCTCAAGGCCAAGGCGCGCGTCACCGTGCGCGCGAATCTTGACAGGCTCGTCGGCGGCGCAACCGAGGAGACGATCATCGCGCGTGTCGGCGAGGGCATCGTCACCACAATCGGCTCGGCCGAGACCCACAAGAAGGTGCTCGAGAATCCGGACATGATCTCGCGCCAGGTGCTCGCCAAGGGGCTCGACGCCGGAACCGCGTTCGAGATACTCTCCATCGATATCGCCGACATCGACGTCGGCTCCAACATCGGGGCGCAGCTCCAGGCCAAGCAGGCCGAGGCCGACAAGCAGATAGCGCAGGCCAAGGCCGAGGAGCGCCGTGCGATGGCCGTCGCCAGGGAGCAGGAGATGAGCGCGCAGGTCGTCGAGATGCGCGCCAAGGTCGTCGAGGCCGAGGCCGAAGTGCCGCGCGCGATGGCCGACGCGTTCCGCGCCGGCAACCTCGGCATCATGGACTACTACAAGTTCCGCAACATACAGTCCGACACGGCCATGAGACAATCCATCTCCGAGATGGACAAAGAGCAAAAGGACGGATAACTATGAAGACCCTGATAACGCTTTTTATTATTTGGTCCATCTGGAAGGCTGTGAAAAAGGCCATGGACAACCTCCAGCAGCGCACTCAGGGCCGGCCGCCTCCGCACGAATCGCCGCGAGAGCGGGCTTTGCCGGGAAGGCAGACGACTTTCGCGCAGGGGAGGCCGCATCGGGATGAATCACCGCGAGAGCAGGCTTTGCCGGGAAGTCAGACGACTTTCGCGCGGGGGAGACCGCATCGGGACGAAGCGCCGCGAGAGCAGGCTATGCCGGGAAGGCAGACGACTTTCGCGCAGGGAAGACCGCATCGGGACGAAGCGCAGCCCATCACGCAGGAGGATGTGTGGGAGGGCGTTAAGTCCGTAATCAAAGGGGATACGAGCGAACTCGAGCGCCTTTTCGGCGAGGCGATGGAGCGCAAGCGCAGGCTGGACGAGGCCGCCCGCCGGCCGCAGCCCGTGTCGCCGCAACAGCGAGCGCCCTATGCGCGCCCGGCTCGTCAAAGGCGGGCGCCCCGGCGCGTCGAGCCGCGTCCCGCGCGCGCGCGGGCGCGCGAACTCGAACAACCGGCGCCGGCACCCGCAAGACCGAAAAAGCGAAAGGCCGCCGTCGCGCGCGAACCGGCTGCTCGTGAAAAGCGCGCCCCTGTCGCGCGGTCGATTATCGGCGGGCTGGACAGGGATGACATACGCAGGAGCATCGTCATGGCCGAGCTTCTCGGGACGCCCAAGGCGCTCCGCGATATCGATTCGCATGTGATATAGTCCGGCGCGCGACGATTCATCCCGATACCGGGATCGCCCGCGCCCCCCGCCTTGCGCGGGCATTCGAAAAAAGGCAATCAATATTGGCACGTGTTTTTTCCATCCACGGCGCTTTTGCTCCCATTCATGACTCTCCGGCGATGACAGGCGCATGCCCGGATTAATGGAAACACTGAAAAAGCGCCTTGTCGCCGCGGCGGCGCTGGCGGTCGTGGCGCCCCTGGTTTTCATCTGCGGGCGAAACGCGTTCGCCGAGCCGTGTATCGACGGTGACGCCGCTCTTTCGCACGTTCGGGCGCTTGTCGAGATGGGACCGCGGCCGCCCGGCAGCGGCGCCGCGCAAAAGGCGCAGGATTATATCCTGAACGAGCTGGCGAGGCGCGGCGTCGAGGTGCGCGAGCAGAATTTCGAAGCGCAGACCCCGCTCGGCCCGATCGGGATGAAAAACATCATCGGAGTCATACCGGGCAGGTCCGACGACATTCTCATAATAGGAACTCACTACGATACGAAGTTGACCGCGTCGTTTCCGTTCGTCGGCGCGAACGACGGCGGCTCGGGCACGGGCGTGCTGCTCGAGATGGCGCGATGCCTGAAGACGCGGGAAAACATCATGACCGTCTGGCTCGTCTTTTTCGACGGCGAGGAGGCGCTTGTCAAGTGGAGTCGCGCCGACGGCCTCTACGGCAGCAGGCACCTGGTCGATACGCTCGTGATGTCGGGCGGGATAGCGAAAGTGAAGGCGATGCTGCTGCTCGATATGGTCGGCGACAAACATCTTTCGATCGAATGGGAAACGCGGTCGACGTCGTGGCTGAAAGAAATCATCTGGGCGGCCGCCAACGAATTGGGACACGAAGAACAGTTCACGAAAAATCCCCGCAGGATCGCCGACGACCACGTGCCCTTCCTCGAACGCGATATCCCGGCCGTCGACCTCATAGATTTCCGTTACGGCCCCGACTCGCGCAGCAACGAATACTGGCACAGTCCCAACGACACCCTCGACAAGATCGGCCCCGCCTCACTGAAGATCGTCGGCGACGTCGTCCTCGAATCCCTGCCCGGAATAGCAGGGTGGGTCAACGGCGAACCTTCGGGCTCCGCTGCCGTACGTTAGACGGACCTTTTCCACGCCAAGTCTCCCTGCTCTGCGACCCGTATCTTGGATGTCGTTCCAGCCATCCCAATGTCATTCCCGCGAAGCTTGTCCTCGACTCCGATCGGGGAGCGGGAATCCAGAACTATGATAATCCCCGGCCGAGCCGGGGGACGTCAGCTTTCGAATCCGTGGATCGGCGGCCTCATCGCTCGCAGAGGCTTTTGATCTCGCAGGCGGAGCATTTGTGGGGCAGGGGAGTGGCGGGACATTTTTCGAGGATGCCCAGGCGGCATATCGCGAAGTCGTATTTGACGGGATCGTCGGGATCGAGTTTCTTGAGGCTTTCGGTCACCTCGACGGCCATCGACCAGCCGGCGGACTTCCGTTTTGTAAGCCCTATCAGACGGCAGATTCGCGCGACGTGTGTATCGAGCGGGATCACCAGTTGCGAGGGCCGCACGAAGTCCCACAGGCCGAAGTCGAGCCCGTCGTTGTTTCTCACCATCCAGCGAAGATACAGGTTCAGACGCTTGCACGCGCTTCCGCCCACGGGTGAGGGGAAGAAGTAGCGCACGCCCGCCTTTGGCGGCAGCCTGCCGCTGCGATAAACGGGCGAGCAGTCGAGCGCGAGCGCGCGTTCGGTGAAACTTGCAAGCGGAGCTCCGATGTCGGCGGCCCCGGCATCGCACCCGAGGCGGAAGAACCCTCCGACGGAGCCCTCGCGCTCGAGCATCTGCCTCATATAATGTAGCAGTAGCACGATGTCGTCGCCCCGGTTGAACCTGTGCGAGAAGTCGGCGAAATCCGAGGCTGCCTTCCTCGCGTCGAATCGGCGCACGTATCTTGCCGGATGCCCGCCCATGATGTCGAGCACGTGCCGGATGCTGCGCTGGATCATCGCCACTCGCCCGTATGCCAGCGAGGCGCAGATGAGGCCGACGATCTCGATGTCTTCGGGCTCGGAGTAGTCGTGCAGGAACATCAGCGGATCGCTCGAAAGGTAGGTCCGGTCGTAGTTCCGGTATAGCGCGTCGAGTTCTTTCCTGAGCAGGGCGGCGTTCATGGCGGAATTCCTTTTTCTGCGCGGCCAGATTAGCACGCTGCCGTGAGCGCCGTCAAGGATTGAGAAAAATTCTCGTTGGCGGTTCGCTTTTTCGAAAAAGGCGGATTGCGGGGTTTGCCTGAGTCCTATGTGACCTCGACGACAAGCAAGGTGACGTCGTCGGTGAAGCCGCCCTCGCACGTCGCTTCGATATGCCGGATGAGAGAGGTAATAGTCTCGGCGGGATCGGGTCGGTCGGGCGCCACGGCCCGACAGGCTTCGAGAAGGCCGTCCAGACCCAGGCGTTCGTCTCCTTCTTTCTTCACTTCAAGGAGGCCGTCGGTGTAAAAGAAGAGCATATCGCCCTTGTCGATTTTCGCTATCGCCTGAATATATTCGGTGTCGCCTATTATGCCCAGCGGCACGCCGGAGCTGACCTTCCCGATCGGGCGCAGCGGCTGCCACTCGCCCGAAGCCGCATCGTAGCGCAACACGGTCGGATGCCCGGCGTAGGCGAAGACGAACTCGCCGTCCATTCCATTGAAGGTAGCGGCCGCCATTGTGACGAACCTCCCCCTGCTCAGGCCGTGCTGAAGCGAGTCGTTCAGCGACATCAGCAGCCTGCTGTTATCGATCTCATTTAAATTCCGGCGGAGCAGGTCCCTCAGTTCGCGCGCAATGTTCGAGACGATCTCCCCGTGACCGGCGACATCGGCCACAACGATCTTCGAGAGCATCTGTCGGTCGCAGAGTGAGAGAAAATGTATGTCGCCGCCGACACTCGATTCGTAGGGCATGCTGAGCAGCCGCCCTTTCAGCCTTCCGAACTCGACTATCTCATCGGTGCGTGCGTTTCCGCCCCAGATCTCACGACAAACAAGCTTTTTCTCGATAACATTCATTCTCCAGACGGTTCCTTTGCGTCCCTGGGAAGCGGTATCCGGCCATGCCGCGATTTCGATCCTGACGGCAACTCTATCCAATATGCGAAATTTTTCGGC
>CBDUSG010000118.1:0-8060 GCA_965369575.1 uncultured bacterium
ACATATCCAAGCCGCATAAGCGATCCCATGTAGGGGCACGGCGCGCCGTGCCCTGGACGACTTACAGGACTCTGAGACCGACAATACACGGTTGACACGACACTAGGAGCCCGAAAATCAGCGCTCGCACTCGAGCGCTTCCCCGAAGAAAAGGAGGCTATCGATGGACCTGCAGCTTCAAGGAAAAGTCGCCGTCGTCACCGGCGGCGGCCGCGGCATCGGCGCGGCCATCGCCGAAGTGCTTGCCGAGGAAGGCGCCAGCGTCGCCATCGCTGAAATCGATGAGGAAAGCGCGAAAAAAACCGCGGCCTCGCTGGAGGGAAAAGGCGTCAAGTCGGTTGCCGTCGCCACCGACGTGACCGATCCCCAGAGCGTTGCGGCGATGGTCGAGAAAGTGGAGTCCGAACTCGGACCCATCGAGATACTCGTAAACAACGCCGCCAAGCTGCCTGTATTCCTGACGTTCATCGAGGAAAAAAACAGCGGTCAGACAGACGACTTCTGGACCAAGGTAGTCGACGTCTGCTATCACGGCGTCGTAAACTCGACCGCCGCCGTCATCGAGGGAATGACAGAGCGCAAGTACGGCAAGATAATCAACATGGCGTCGGACGCCGGCAAGGTCGGCGAGCCGCGCCAGGCCGTATACGCGGGCGCGAAAGGGGCGATAATAGCCTTTACCAAATCTATCGCCAAAGAGACCGGCCGCTACGGCGTCAATGTCAACGCCGTCTGCCCCAGCATGACCAAGACCGACGCCGTCAGCGCGATCCTGTCCGAAGAGTTCGAGAAAAGGGTCGTAAAGGCCTATCCCCTGCGACGCCTGGGCGAGCCGCGCGACATCGCGAATCTCGTCGCCTTCCTCGCCTCCGACCGCGCGTCGTGGATCACCGGGCAGGCCGTCAGCGTCAACGGCGGTTACGCCACGGCCTGAGCGGGCATCGGCTCGAACCTGGATCTCGAGATCAATAAAGGCAGGATACATAATGAATTTATTATTTAGCGAAGGCAGGATCGGCTCGATGACCGTTCGCAACCGCATCGTCATGGCGGCGATGCATCTCGGCTACGCCGAGGACGGCTTCGTGACCGACAGGCTGGTCAGATACTACGAGGAGAGCGCAAAGGGAGAAACGGGCCTCATCGTCGTCGGCGGATTCAAAGTTCACAAGCTCGGCGGCGGCGGCTTCGGTTTTTTAAGCATCGAGAGCGACGAATACGTGCCCAGGATGAAAGAGCTGAACTCCCGGCTGCACGCGCACGGCTCAAAGACTGCGGCCCAGCTCTTTCACGCGGGGAGATACGCCTTTTCGATGCTGATGGACGGCGAGCAATCCGTGTCGGCCTCGGAAGTCCCATCCAGGCTCACACGAGAGACTCCGCGCGCGCTCTCGACCGGGGAGATAAAGGATACCATCGGCAGCTTCGCCGCGGCGGCCCGGCGGGCGCACGAGGCCGGTTTCGATTCGGTCGAAATCATCGGCTCGACAGGCTACCTCGTGAGCCAGTTCCTTTCCCCTGTCTCGAACCAGCGCGATGACGAATACGGCGGCTCGCTCGAAAACCGCGCACGCTTCGGCATGGAGGTCATCCGCGCAGTCAAAGAGGCGTGCGGCGACGATTATCCCGTCATCATGCGCCACTCGGGCGCGGAGCTGATGGAGGGAGGAAACTCGCTCGAGGATTCGGTCAGGATCGCGACACTGTTCGAGCAGGCGGGCGCGGACGCGATCAGCATACAGGTGGGCTGGCACGAATCGCGCGTGCCCACTGTGGCGACATCGGTTCCGCGCGCCGCCTTTGCGTTTCTCGCCGACATGATGCGCCCTGCGGTGAGCGTTCCCATCATTACCTGCAATCGCCTGAATGACCCGATAACGGCCGACCGTATTCTTGCCGACGGCCGCGCCGACTTCGTCGCGATGGCGCGCGCTCTCAATGCCGATCCGTATTTCCCGAAAAAGGCGCGCGAAGGACGGCGCGACGAGATCATCCCGTGCACGGGATGCAATGAGGGGTGTCTCGATATGGTGTTCATGGGCCAGGGATCGACCTGCATGAACAATCCCGTGCGCGGATTCGAGGACGAAATGGCCCTCAAGCCGGCCGAAACAGCGAAAAAAGTGCTGGTCGTCGGCGGGGGCCCGGGCGGACTGGAAGCAGCGCGCGTGCTTGCAGAGCGCGGCCATGACGTGACGCTCCACGAGAAAGGCGGCAGTCTCGGAGGGCGCCTCATCCTCAGTGCGATCCCGCATGGGCGCGAGGAATTCGAGAATACGGTGCAATATCTCGCCGAGGCGGCCAAGCGGGCGGGAGTCAAAATAGAACTCGGCTCCGAAATGACGCCGCAATCGGCCAAGGCGAAAAAGCCGGACGCGGTGGTGCTCGCGATCGGGGCCGCCCCGCGCGTGCCGGATATCCCCGGTATCGACCGCGAGAACGTCGTGATGGTCGAGGACGTCCTGACCGACAAGGAGCGGCTCGGCCGCAGGGTCGTCGTCATAGGGGCCGGCGGCGCCGCATGCGAGGCGGGCATATACATGGCCCGAAAGGGATGCCTGTCACCTGAGACGGCGGTCTTTCTGGCCGAATACGGAGTGCTCCCGGCCGAAGAGGCCATCGGCCTCGCTCGCAAAGGCGGGCGGCAGGTCACACTCGTTCGTCGGGGCTCGAAGGTGGGCGATACGCTGGGTCGAAGCACGAGATGGGTAATCCTTCAGGAACTCAGAAACCTCGGCGTGCGGACGATAACCGATGCCGAATACATCGAGATCAACGACTCGGGACTCCTGATCTCGGTTGAAGACCGTGAAGAACTGCTCGAGGCCGACACTATCGTGGTCGCGGCGGGATACGAGGCCGATCCTCAGCTCGCCGACAAATGGCGCGATGCCGCATCCGAGGTCCACGTCATCGGCGACGCCCGCAATCCGAGAAAGGGCATCGACGCCATTCAGGAAGGCGCACAGACAGGCCGCCGGATATAGGGTTTCCGGCGCAAGGCGAACGTTTATATGGCGGGCCGGCGATTCCCATACCGCAACGAATTAATCATCTTCGGGCTTTTCCTGGCGCTGTATGCCCTGATCTTTCGCGGCGAATATTACTCAATGGACGAGATGGCCCGTTATGGGCTCACGAAGACCATCGTGCTCGAGCGCGACCTGAGCGTCACCAAGCCCGACGGCACGTCCATACAGGTCCCCTACCCGCTGCTGCAGTCCGTCGCCGCAGTACCGTTGTATGTGCTCGGCGAGCTGGCGATGGGCAATGCCGGCCCGGTCGTGAGAGAGCAAGGCGGCAGACTATTCGTCTCGCTTTTCAATTCGATCGTGACCGCGCTGAGCTGTGTCGTCTTTTTTCGGATCTGCCGCCGGCTGGATATCAAAAACCGGCCCGGCCTGCTGCTGACGCTGGTCTTCGGGCTCTGCACGATCACACTCCCCTACTCGAGGATGTTCCTCAGCGAACCCTTTACAGGCCTCCTCATTATGTGTGCGGTCCTGTTCGCTCTTGCGAGCAGCCGAGATAAGCCGCTGGGCGGAATCCTGAGCGGGCTGTTCCTCGCGCTCGCCACCGCGAATAATTACGTCGCCCTGCCTGTGATGGGAATCTTCTTTGTCTACTTCGCTTTTCAGTCGGGCGGACTGAGAGAGGCCCTGAAGGCCGAAACATTGAGAGATAAGAGACTCTGGGCGCTTGTGCTGTTCGGTGTCGCGGCCGTGGCGGAGGGCTTGTGGTACAACTACGCGCGCTTCGGCTCATACTTCTATTCCGCGTACCAATACTACGACACCCCGCCCAACGTCGTCTATCCCGAAGGGATGGGTCTGCTTTCCTACCCGCTCTCGGCCGGTCTCTACGGCTTCCTGCTTAGCCCGATGCGCAGTGTCTTTTTGTATTCGCCGCCGCTGCTCGGGGCGCTCATCATGTGGCCGCGATTCGTCAGGGAACGCACCAGTACCGCCCTTTTTCTGCTGTCTATTCCCCTGCTGTACCTGCTCGTATATTCAAAATGGTTCGGATGGCACGGCGGCTATGCATGGGGACCCCGATACATGGTTTCGGTCACGGGATTATTGCTGATACCATTCGCTTATCTGATAGCGGATTTTCAGAGGCTCAGGCCCGTCGGCAAAGTGTCGGTGGTCGCGACGTGCGTCGGCGGACTATACGTGCAACTGCTTCCGACGATCCTGCATCCTGTGGCGAGTTATGTGAAAGTGCTCGAGGACTACGGCGGACTGGACAACGAGCTGCTGATCCTGCACCTGCCGCAGGCCTGCTCGGTCGTCGTCCAGACAAAACTGCTGAAAACGATTTCCGGCCTCTCCGACACCGACCTGTATTTCCTGAAACATCTCGATTCCGGAAAACATCTGCTTGCGATCGGGCTGATTGCATCGATTCTTCTTGCTACGGCAATCTTATATATTAAGGCAACAATAAATGAGGCCGACGCTCCCGGTGAGAGCGACTGATCATGGCAGCGCCAATGGGAATGGCGCCCATAGGAGAAAATATTCAAACAAGACATCCGTCTTAGGAGGGGGGAAATGCAGCTTCTCGGAGAAATCGTGAAGAGGAACGCGAAGATATGTCCCGACAAAGTGGGGCTGATCTTTGAGGACAGGCGACTGACATTCGCCGAAATAAGCCGCCGCGTTTACCGGCTGGCCAACTCGATGATCGATCTCGGAATCAAGAAGGGCGACCGTATTGCGATGCTCTCGAACAACTGCCCCGAGTATCTCGAGTTCTATTTCGCGGCGGCCGCTATCGGCGCGGCCCCGGTGGGCATCAACTATCGACTCGTCGACAGAGAGATCGAATACATCGTGAACAACGCCGAGGCAAAACTGCTGGTAGTTGGCAAGACCTATGGGCCGATAATCGAGTCGATCCGAGAAAAACTCGTTACGGAGCATTTCATCTGGGTCGAAGAAGAGATCGGGGGCATGCACGAATACGAGTCACTCATAGCGTCGGCTTCCGAGGTCGAGCCGCGAGTCGATATTGACGAAAACGACGTCGCGATGCAGATGTACACCAGCGGCACCACGGGCAATCCCAAGGGCGCCATGCTGACGCATCGCAACATACTCTCGAGCGTCATCGGCGCCGTCATCGACATCGAGGCCGGGTCGGATTCCCGTTTCTACACGCCTGCCCCGCTCTACCACATGGCCGGCGTGCTCGCCGGCCTGATCGGGTGGATGCAGGGGGCGACCCTGACACTCTCGCGCGATTTCGTTCCAGCCGAGTGCCTGAGGACAATACAGGACAATAAAATCACACACGCCGTTCTGGTGCCCGCGATGACCATTTTCTGCCTGCAGGTTCCGGGCATCGAGAAGTATGATTTCAGCTCATTCGAGATGCTCCTTTCCGGAGCGTCACCGTTTCCGTTCGAGGCGCTGAAAGGCGCTTTGAAAGCGTTCGGCTGCAAAATCGGCCAGGTCTTCGGACAGACCGAGTCCGCGGGCATAATGACATTCCTGGGGCCGGAATACCATGTGCTCGAGAGCGACGAGAGGCGCGAGCGGATAATGAAATCCGCCGGCAAAGACATGTGGCAGAACGAAGTGCGCGTCGTCGACGAGGATGACAAGGACATAATGCCGGGCGAAATCGGCGAGGTCATCGGCCGCGGCCCGAACAATATGATCGGCTACTGGAAACTGCCCGAGGCGACGGCCGCCGCCCTGAAAGGCGGATGGCTGCGCACCGGCGATCTCGGCACGGTCGACGAGGAGGGCTTCATATATATCGTCGACCGCAAGAAGGACATGATCGTGAGCGGCGCCGAGAACATCTACCCCGCCGAAATCGAGAACGTGTTGATGTCGCACCCCGCGATAGTCGAGGCGGCCGTCATCGGCGTGCCCCACGAGAGCTGGGGCGAGAGCGTCAAGGCGATTATCGCGCTTAAAAGCGGCGGCGAGGCGACCGAGGACGACATTGTGAGTCATTGTCGCGAGCATCTTGCGGGCTACAAGATACCTCGCTCGATTGATTTCGTCGACGCGCTTCCGCGCAATCCATCCGGCAAAGTGCTGAAAACGAAGCTGAGAGAAAAATACTGGGAAGGATACGAGAAACGTGTGCATTAGTGGATCGACGCCATGTGCGTCGTGATTGCATTTGCAGCGGTTATGGATCGATGGAAAGACTTTTTTCGGGGAGGAGCGGATGTCGGAAAACAGATTCTCGCTTGGAGGCAAAGTCGCGATTATCACGGGAGGCAGCCGCGGCATAGGCCGCGCGATAGCTATAGAATTCGCTAAGGCGGGCGCAAGCGTAGTCGTCGCGAGCCGCAAGCTCGATGCGTGCGAGGCCGTCGCCGCAGAAATCGAAAAACTCGGAGGAAAAGCGCTGGCCGTCGCCGCGCACACCGGCAAGCCCGACCAGCTCGAAAATCTTGTCGACAAGACGCTGGGCCATTTCGGCAGGATCGATGTCCTCGTAAACAACGCCGGCACCAACCCCCATTTCGGCCCCACGATGGACATAGAGAAGGCGGCGTGGGACAAGACGTTCGAGGTGAATCTCGACGGGGTCTTTTTCCTCACGCAGATCGCATTCAACAAATGGATGCGCGATCACGGCGGCGCCGTTATCAACATGGCATCGGTCGCCGGCCTCCAGCCCGCTCCCATGACCGGCGCATACTGCGTTACCAAGGCCGCGCTGATCATGCTTACACAGGTACTGGCGGTCGAGCTCGGCGCGTACAAGATCAGGGTCAACGCGATCGCGCCCGGATTTATCAAGACCGATATGAGCAGGGCCGTATGGACGAGCGACATTTTCAAGGAGCACGTGAAGACGCTGCCCATCCCTCGCATTGGTGAGACCGAGGACCTCGTGGGCGCCGCGATCTATCTTGCGTCCGACGCCTCATCGTTCATGACGGGCGAGACCATTCTCATAGACGGCGGCGAGCGCCTTGTCGGCGGCTGAGCGGCACGATCAGATGTGAACACGGCCGTTCGAAGATCGAGCATCTCGCCAGCAGCTTGATGATCCCCCCCAGCCGTACGCGACAATTATACTTCGACTTTGAAGACGCCTTTGAGGGAGTAGCCGGCAATGACGGAGGCGATGAAAAAGAGGACGAGCCAGTTGATGTCCCAGCCCAGAAGTCTTATGGTCTGCGGAGGCAGGCTCACGCTTATCTCTTCGACCGCCGAGTCCCTCGGCAGCGACGGCTGGCCGGGGTAGAGCAGCATGTTCCAGAATTCGGGCTTCTTCCTTTTGGCGTACACGCGTCTTACGCGGTTCGAAAAGAGAATGTCGTGCGTGATGGTCTCATCGCCGACATTGATCGTGAGTTCGTAATTTCCCATATGGAACGCGGCGATCCGGAAATCGATCTCGCCGTCGCTCGGGATCCGCAGCAACGGAGTTTGCAGCCGCAGCCTGTTGGGGTGCCCGCCGGAAATGGGGGGCGTGTCGACGGAAACCTGGTTGGTTTTGTCAAATGAGCCTTCGGCAAGCTTGATCTTGACGAGCGCGCTTTCGCCGGGCATCAGAGGGCGGTAGGCGTAGCGAACCGCGAGCTGCGCCAGGATGAGGACGACGGGAACAAGCATGAACAGCATGGGCGTGAGAGAGTATCTCATGTAAGTCAGGTTGGTGCGGAGTATGCGCCCCTGCGCGGCGAGCATGAGGCCCATGTCGTCTTTGAACAGGCGTATCTCCATGAAGTACGCGCTTATCTTGTCTTTGGCGGCCCTTATGCCCGATTGGTTCGAGGTGTACTTGAAAATGACGACCATGACTATGCCGGTCACGCCCGATACGAGCAGCAGTCCCCAAATCGGGGCGACGTCGCTGAGCGACGCGAGAAGTAAGTCAAAGATCGGCGTTACGATGTTGTTGATGAATTGCATGTTTCCCCGGCGCGGTCTCTCAGGAGATGTATCCCAGTCCCTGCAGCTTCTTTTTGATTTCCTCTTCCGAGTCGGATTCCTCGAGGCGCTCGATCTCGCGCTCGAGCGCGTGCGTGATGAACTCGTCCACCGAGGAATACCCGGCCAACTCGGAATAATGTTTCA
>CBDUSG010000119.1:0-8046 GCA_965369575.1 uncultured bacterium
ATGGGAGGTGGCGCAGTCGTGAACTATGCCCTCCGCGATTCGGATATCGCCGCGACCGTGCCCATCGCGGGCGTGGGCGCCGATGTCAACGCAAGGCGTCCCAAGAACCTGTTCATCATCTATGCCGAACACGATCCGCCCGAGCTTCATCATGCGGCCAGGCAGATGCTCGAGGATTCCACGGAGGAAGAACAGCGGCCGGAGGCCGATACCACGTATGGCTCGTTCAGGCGCGGTTCGGCCCGGCGGATGAGCATGGTCGAGCGCACGGACCACATCACAATCGTGTTCTCCGCCGAGGCGCAGGGGCAGATTCTGGACTGGCTGCATCAGGTGTGGGAGCTGCCGCCGAGGAGCATCGAGGTATCCGACCCGACGCAGGCCCGCATGGGTTGGATGTATCTCTTTTCGTTCCTGCTATTCTTCTGCTGCTGCCGCGGCCTGACGTGGTATCTCCCCGCGATCCCGGAGCGGACCGGGCGGGAAGTCGCGTTCAATCTGCTTGCCTTCGCGGCCGTCTGCTTTGTCGTGCTCGCCGTGATCACGCTGGCTCCGCCCTTGTCGTTCATCCCGATGCCGATCGGCAACTATCTCATTTCATACTTCTTCGTTGTGGGAGTCATCTATTTCTTTGTGGCGTCACGCAGGGGGAACATCGATTTTACACACTTCACATCCAACCCGGCGAGGACGCTCTTCGCGGCTTTCGCGCTCTTTCTGTTCGTTTATCTGACATTCGGGACAATCGCGACCGAGACATGGTACCGCCAGCTATTCACCGCGCAAAGGCTTTGCTGGGCGCTGGTGATGTTCCCGTTCCTGCTGCCCTTCTTCATCGCGTTTGAGGCTTCCTTCAAGAGGGGCAGTACGCCGGTGGCCCTCGCCGCCTCGCTGCTCGGCATTTTCATCAATCTCGGCATGCTCGTTCTCGGTGTCAGATTAGGACTGACCGACGGATTCATAATGCTGATGATCGTCCCGATGGCAATTTTCAACGCCGTCTTTCAGTTGTTCTCCGTATATGTTTACCACCTCAGCAGGAACTACTTCATAACGGCGCTGTTCAACGCGATGCTGATGGCCTGGCAGTACGCCGTGCTCTTCCCCATAAGCTGAACCGCGGCCTGACAAATCCCGCCGATCCAATCTCGCTCCGGACAGGCGCGCATTCTTCAGACCAACCCGACTATGGCTCTGCCCGACGAATAACCTCCGCGACTTCGTCGTGGACGAAGCGACTATTGATTCAGCGTGCCTGGTGGCAAAATATCAGACGGGCTCCTTTCCAGAATAAAGACAAGTCACCCTTAGATGTTTTGGGGGGGGAATGTGTTCGATGTTGAGGAGCATTTCTCAGGTTTCATTTTTCTCTTGACATCTGTCGAAAGAATATTGTAACATCCGCATGTCCGTAGGCGGTCCGCAAGGACCTTAATGGGGAAGACGGTTAGAATCCGTCGCGGATCCGCCGCTGTAAAGGGGACGAAAGCCGCAGAAGCCACTGGCCCGCAGGGCTGGGAAGGCGCGGCGAGTAGGATGATCCTAAAGCCAGAAGACCTGCCCACGGACACAAATAGTGTTTCAGCCCTGCGAGATTAGGGTCAAACGCATCGGGTGATGAAAAACGGCATCCCCAGATCTCATACGAGGTTTGGGGATTTTTTTATTTCAGCTCAGACGCCGGCCCAAAGCGGCCGCGATCGATTGAGAGTCAAATGACCGAGAGAAAAACTCTGATTCTCCTGCGACACGGCAGCACCGGCCATGCGCTGCACAAACGATTTATCGGGCGGAGCGATATTTCTCTCGCCGCAGAGGGCCGCAGGCAGGTAGAGGCTTTGGCGCCGCACATATGCGCAAGAAAACCGGATCGATGCCTTTGCAGCCCCCTCCTGCGCGCGCGGCAGACCGCGAAAATTGTCGCCGGAGCCTCGGGCCCGGGCATCGAGGTGGTTCCTGATCTGCGCGAAATCGATTTCGGTCGATGGGAGGGAATGACATTCGAAGAGATTTCGGCCTCCGAACCCGAGCTGGTAGATCGCTGGGCGGCATGGGATGAGGACTTTGCTTTCCCGGACGGCGAATCGCTCCAGGATTTCCTGAAGCGGGTCAGGCGCGCGGCAATGCGCCTGGTGGAGGATACGGCATCGCGAATCCTGGCGGTCACGCATGGCGGCGTAATCCGCGTCATGATCTGCCATCTGCTGGGATTGTCCGAGAGCCGGCACCTGCTTTTTGATATAAAACCGGCATCGCTCACGACAATAGAGTTATTCGACGGGCACGGCGTTCTGACGGAACTTCGCAACCCGCCACAGGCGACAGATGAGTAAAATGGCTCGAATCATCCTGATCACAGGCGGCAGCCGAAGCGGCAAGAGTGAATACGCGCGAAAACTCGCCGAGTCGCTGACCGGCCCGCGCGCATTTATCGCCACGTGTCCGGCGCTGGATGACGAAACGCGGGAACGCATCAGGAAACACCGGCAAGCCCGCTCTGAATCCGCGTGGTATACGGTCGAGGAAACAATCGATCTTCCCGATGCGCTGAGGAGCGCCGCGGAATACGGCGTCCTTCTCGTCGATTGTTTGACCCTGTGGGTGAACAACCTGATGCACGAGGCCGGGCTCAGGAAGGAAGAAATTACGGAGGCGATTATCGCGCAGCGCTGCAACGATCTGATTGCCGCCTGCAACGATCATTCGGGCGCCATCATTTTCGTAACCAATGAAGTCGGCATGGGCATCGTTCCCGACAACGCCTCGGCCCGCCGGTTTCGAGACCTTGCGGGCAGATGCAACCAACTCGTGGCCGCCGCGGCCGACGAGGTCACACTCGTCGCGTGCGGTCTGCCCTTGAACCTGAAGCAGAGGAATTCGGCATGAATCTCATCGAAACCACAATCAAGGAAATCACTCCGCAGGACAACTCGATTCGCGCGCTGGCGAAAAACCGCCTCGACCAACTCACGATGCCCCACTGGGCGCTCGGCCGACTGATGGACCTGGCGCTCGACCTTGCGGGAATGACGCGCTCCATGCGGCCCGATGTCAGAAGACGCGCCGTCGTGACGATGGCGGCCGACCACGGCGTTGCGGCCGAAGGCGTGAGCCTGTATCCGCAGGAGGTCACCGCCCAGATGGTACTGAACTTCGTTGACGGAGGGGCCGGCATCAACGCCCTGGCGAGAGTCGCGGGCGCACGTGTGGTTGTGGTGGATATGGGTGTCGCCGCAGACCTCGGCGACATTGCAAAACAGGGAAAGATCGTTTCCAAACGCATCGCCGCCGGCACGAAGGACATGGCGAGCGGTCCCGCGATGACCCGCGACGAGGCGATCCGCTGTATCGAAGCGGGCATAGAAGTCGCGCGTGACCTGGGCCCGTCAACCGATCTTTTCGGCGCCGGCGACATGGGAATCGGCAACACCACGCCCGCAAGCGCCGTCGCCGCCGCGATTACCGGCAGCCCCGTGGCCGAGGTTGCAGGGCGCGGGACCGGCATCGACGACAATCAGCTAAACCACAAAATACGGATCATAGAAAAGGCTCTCGATGTCAACAAGCCCGACCCCAAGGACGCGCTGGACGTCCTGGCGAAAGTCGGCGGCTTCGAAATAGGCGGCATTGCGGGCCTCGTGCTCGGCGCGGCGGCGATGAAAAAGCCGATCCTTCTGGACGGTTTTCCCGCAACCGCCGGCGCGCTGATCGCGCACAAACTGGCGCCGGTGAGCGCACAATACATGATCGCTTCGCACCGGAGCGTCGAGCGCGGACACAAGGTAATGCACGCGCACCTTGGCAAGACCCCGCTCCTCGACCTCGATCTTCGTCTGGGCGAAGGAACGGGCGCGGCGCTGGCGATGCAACTGGTCGATGCCGCAGTGAGCATACTTACCGAAGTCGCAACCTTCGAGGAAGCAAGCGTGTCCGAGGCGGAGAAATGAAATCAGTTCTGGCAGCCATAAGATTTCTCACGATCCTGCCCGTGCCTTCTCGCGCCGGCGAAGAGGAGAAGCATCTGAGCCGAAGCGTGCCGTTTTTCCCCGTGGTCGGTCTGTTGATCGGGCTCGTGGCCGCCACGTTCGACTCGGCGCTGATCCGCATATTTCCATCGATTCTGTCCAGCATGCTTGTTGTGATTGCGCTGATAGCCGCCTCCGGCGGCCTGCACCTCGATGGATTGGCCGACACCGCCGACGGGTTTTTCAGTTCGCGTCCGAGGGAGCAGGTGCTCGAGATCATGCGGGACAGCCGCAGCGGCCCGATGGGCGTGACCGCGATCGTGTGCCTGATCGGCTTGAAGACGGCGGCCGTTACATCAATCGGTCCCGACCTGCGATGGGGGGCCATACTCATGATGCCGCTGGCCGGTCGCTGCACGCTGGCGGTACTGCTTACCCTCCTGCCATATGCGCGCCCCGAGGGCGGTTTGGCGGCCGTGTTCCAGCAAAGCCGCTCTGTGTTCAACGTGTTCTGGGCCGCGGGCATGCTTGCATGTGTCGGCTGGCTTGTCGCAGGATCAACGGGATTTGTGATGGCAGCGATTTCGCTGGCGGGCACTCTCGCGCTCGCGGCGTATACATACCTGAGGATCGGCGGATTAACCGGTGACACGCTGGGCGCCGGCTGCGAAATCGTCGAGGTGCTGCCTGCCCTGGCAGCCGCCGCTGCGAGCCATGCAATGTGAGGCAATGAGATGAAGCCCGAGCACGGCGGAAATCTGAGAGAACTGGCGCGGTCCGCCGGCCTGCGCGAGGACCAGATTCTCGATTTTTCCGCCAACATAAATCCCCTCGGCCCGCCGGAGTGGCTTCGGAGGGTCATCAGCTCCCACGTCGGCTCGCTCACACATTACCCCGACCCGAAGAGCTCGATACTTGCGGAGGCGGCGGCGAAAAGGTATGGGGCGGACATAGAGGAAGTTCTCCTCGGAAACGGGTCGACGGAAATCATTCGCCTGCTGCCATATGCATTGGAGCCGCCGCGAGTCGTCATCCCCGTCCCGTCCTACTCCGACTATTCAGCGGCCGCCGAGCTGGCGAACCTATCCATTGAAACCATACCGTTGCGCGAAGACGAGGGTTTCGCCCTGGATTTCTATGCGCTCGAATCCCCCCTTAAAGGGAACGAAATGGTTTTCCTGGGTCAGCCCAATAATCCGACCGGCCTGCTTTTTGAACCGGATTCGCTGCGGGCACTGGCTTCGGATCACCCGTCCACAGTGTTCGTCATCGACGAGGCGTTCGGAGATTTCCTCGAGGATACGGCGCGGCTCATCCACCATCGACCTCGCAACGTTGTCGTCCTGTGCTCGCTCACGAAGTTCTACGCGATGCCGGGGCTGCGTTTGGGCTGCGCGCTTGCCGACGCGGATATCGCTCGCAGAGTGCGACGGCTGCTGCCGCCGTGGTCGGTGAACGCACTCGCGCAGGCCGTCGGCGCGAAGGCTCTCTCAGATTCCGAATATGCCGAACGCAGCCGCACGTATGTGCGGCGACAAAGGCTGTTGTTATCCGACGAACTCGCCTCGATTCCCGGCCTCAGCGTGTATCCCGGCGAGGCAAACTTTCTTCTCGTCCGTCTCGACAACGACAACGCGGACGCTTCCGAACTCGCGCGCCGCATGCTGCAAGACGGCATCGCCATCCGCGTGTGCGAACATTTTCAGGGACTGGACAGACGGTTCTTCCGCGTCGCCGTTCGGACAGGCGGTGAAAACGCCCGCCTCCTTGAATCCATGCGAAACGCGCTCGGCTGCTCCCGCCAGTCCCGAACTTCGCGCAAAACGCCGGCCCTCATGTTCCAGGGCACGGGGTCGAACGCGGGAAAGAGCGTGCTGACGGCGGCGATGTGCCGCATCCTGCTCGAAGACGGCTACAGGGTCGCCCCGTTCAAGGCCCAGAACATGTCGCTCAACTCGTTCGTCACCGGGAACGGCGAAGAGATGGGCCGCGCGCAGGTCGTGCAGGCCCAGGCGTGCCGATTGGACCCCGATGTCAGGATGAATCCGATCCTGCTCAAACCCAACAGCGACACCGGCTCCCAGGTCATCGTGATGGGCAAGCCGGTCGGAAACATGGACGTCGAGAGCTATATCCGTTACAAACCCGCGGCCTTCGATCTGGCGAAGGATGCGTTCAAATCGCTGGCCTGCGAATACGACGTCCTTATCCTCGAGGGAGCGGGCAGTCCGGCCGAAGTCAACCTTAAGCATCACGACATCGTCAACATGAACATGGCCCGCTTCGCCCGGGCGCCGGTTCTCCTCGTCGGCGACATCGACCGCGGCGGCGTTTTCGCCTCGTTCATCGGAACGATGGAAGTGCTTGCCGAATGGGAACGTGAGCTTGTGGCCGGCTTCGTTATCAACCGCTTCCGCGGTAACGCCGGCCTGCTCGGTGATGCAATCGAATACACGCGATTGCACACGGGGCGGCCCGTCCTCGGCGTTGTGCCGTTTATCCCCGACCTGGGCTTGCCGCAGGAGGATTCGGTTGAATTCAAGAGCGGCGCGCTGGATGATCGCGGGTCGTCGGAGCAAGGCGTCGAGATAGCCGTCATCGATCTTCCGCACATCTCGAATTTTATCGATTTCGATCCGCTGAGCATCGAGCCCGACGTCAGCCTTCGCATCGTGCGGTCGGCCGCCGAACTGAATCAACCGGACGCAGTGATTATCCCCGGCAGCAAAAACGTCATCGGCGACCTCGATCACCTCAGGCGGAACGGTCTCGAACGCAAGATCACCGAGCTTGCAGCGAACGGGAAGACGGAGATCGTCGGCGTATGCGCGGGCCTTCAGATGTTGGGCGAACACATCGCCGACCCGAATGAGATCGAATCCGGCGGCGGGTCCGTCGATGGATTGGGCCTTCTGCCGCTCACAACCGTCTTTGCCCGAGAAAAGACGCTGACCCGGGCACTTGGAAAACATGTGGAATCGGGTCTCCCACTAAGAGGATACGAGATTCATCACGGACGGACCGAGGGAACGTCGCTCCCGCCGGTCGTCGTGCGTGAAGACGGCGAAGTGATCGGCGTCGGCACGGATGAAGGGCGGATATGGGGAACGTACCTGCACGGCATCTTTGACGCCGACAAGTTTCGGCGATGGTTCATAGATCGACTTCGAGCCCGCCGAGGGCTGCGGGCGCGCGACCGTGTCTGCACCCGGTACGACCTCGAGCCCGCGTTCGAAAAGCTGGCCGAAATCGTTCGGCAGAGCCTGCAGATCGACGAGATTTACCGATTGTTGGGGCTGTGATGAGATTGGAATACCAGATTATGGCGGCTGCGGTTCTCGACCTTGCGTTCGGGGACCCTCGATGGCTGCCGCATCCTGTCAAGATCATCGGGCGCTTTGCGCTGATGCTGGAGCAGCCTCTCCGGCGAACCATACGCAACCCGCGCACCGCAGGGGCGGCCGCCGCCGCGGTGGTGGTAGCCGCGACGGGTTTCGTTACATTCTCGGCCATCTACTGGGCGCGGCGACTGCATCCGCTGGCAGGCGAGGCCGCCTGCATACTTGTCATCTATACGACGATAGCCGCGCGGGATCTGATGGGGCACGCCAGCAATGTGTATCGGGCGCTTTGCGCCGGCGACATCGAAGAGGCCCGTCGGCGCGTGGCGATGATGGTCGGCCGCGACACCGGGAGCCTCGATGAGCGTGGCGTTGCTCGCGCCGCGGTCGAAAGCGTCGCCGAAAACATGGTGGACGGAGTGACGGCGCCGCTATTCTTCGCCGTTGTCGCCGGACCCGTCGGCGCGATGGGGTACAAGGCGATCAGCTTCACCGGTTCGCAGATCCGCATGGTGACCGATGGCGTGCATACGAAGGCTCGGATTCAGAGTATCGGTGCCGAGCGTATTGTCAAGAAGCTCGATCAGGGCTTCATCGTTATCGTTGCGGGCTTTCAGGGTATGGACGGAGACGGTAATATTACGACCCTGGGTCGCGGCGGTTCCGATACGAGCGCCGTTGCTTTGGCGGCGGCATTGGAGGCCGAGGTCTGCGAGATATATACCGATGTCGACGGGATA
>CBDUSG010000120.1:0-7919 GCA_965369575.1 uncultured bacterium
CAGCAGGTCATTGCCGACTGTGAGGAGGAGTAGGATATCAGGGTGGTACAATCTTCCCCTGTGACTAAAAAAATCGAATTCCATCCGCGTGTTCCACGAACACGCGGCTGCGGTTACAATTTCACAGGGGAAACCCTCCTCCTTTGCCATCTTTTCCAGAACGACCGAGAAAATGGAGTCCTGGGGTACACCCGCGCCAAAAGCCATTGAATCCCCTATACAAAGCACACGGATAGTCTCATCCGGCTTTTTTCTGCCGAATTCATCATCCCGAAATCCTTCTCTGTTTATGGAAATGGAGATATTGCCCAGGATGTACCTATCCCCAGGGCGGTTTATATAATAGCCGTGCTCGGTATGGCGTATCCTTGAACGGAAATATTCCCCCGCGTCAGAATAGAATTTAAGCCCGAGAGGGTCAAAAATATTGAGTATTATTTCTACGGCGATCAGGCTTGCCAAGAGAATCCACGAAGCGTGAAGCAATCCTCTTATGGTCTTTGAAATCCATGGCTTTGGCATACTGTCTTCTGTCTTTCTTTCTTTGACGCTGCGACACGCTTTGCCTTCTCATCCTGGTCTTCGAATCCGCCTTCGTACCGGGACATAAACATTATACAGATATTCGGACGGGAAGGTCAAGATGATTGAAGAGCCCATGAAATCACTTTGTCAAATGGAATCAATATGGGCTTATTATGGTATAATCTCTTTAATTCGGTTGGGGCTTTTTGATCGCCTAAATACGGAGGCTCAGCATGAAATCTGATATTGGAAAATGCGCCGTGCCGGACCTCATCGTTCGGCATCTTGACATTTTCGTCTGCCCGGCATGTGGCGAGCCGTTGAGTGTTTCTGCGGACGGACGGAATATTGAATGCTCCGAATGTGTTCGGTCTTTTAAATGTGAAGAGGGAATTCCTCTGCTTTTTTTCCCAAACGAATGGGATTCTGACGAAGATGTTACGGACATCATAAGGTCGTTTTATGAAGAGACTCCTTTTCCCAACTATGAGGGGCTGGATTCCAGTTGGGGCCTTCGACAGAAGGCCGAAAAAGGAATTTTTGCAAGCCTGCTGGATAAGGAGATTCCACATGGATCAAGGATACTTGAAGCGGGATGATCTTCTTTCCCGGTCAACTCAACTAGGATGGAGCGAAGCTCCGGATACATGGCTTGCGCTATGAGCTCGTGTCCAAGCGCGGTCGGATGCGCGTCGATGGAGGAAATTCTGAGTGAGTGGTCGCTGAAGGATACTGTGCAGACGTGAGCAGTGATGCCAAGCTTTTCCAGTTCGCTCGCATAAAGGTTTTTGTACATTTTGTTAAAATCGGAAGCGTCGTTTTCCCCAACTCCCAAAAAGACCAGCGGCCGTATGGTATTGGTTTTACACAGAGAAATTATTCCCTGCGTTGCAGACATCACTTCATCGAAAATGGTGGGATCCCGCTCGAATTGATCCAAAAGCGCGGTTCCAGCCAAGAATTTGTTCTGGAAATGGAGGAATGTGCGCACAAGGTATGAATGGCGGGTCCCCGTCCTGCCCCTGAGCATATTGTTAAAAGTATCCCATCTTCGAGGAGCGGTATTCTCCTTTGCCAGCAAGTCATTCCCAACCACGAGAAGAAGTAGAATATCAGGCTTGTACAGCTTTCCCCGGAGACGAAGAAAGTTGAACTCCATCGGAGTATTCCACGAAGGGGCCCCAGCGGCAATCACTTCGCAAGAAAACCCCTCCTCTTTTGCCATCTTTTCCAATACGACCGGGAATAGAGAGTCCTGAGGAGCGCCCCAGCCAAAAACTAATGAATCGCCTATACAAAGCACACGGATAGTCTCATCCGGCTTTTTGATGCTGAATTCATCATCCCGAAATCCTTCGCTGTTTATGGAAACGGCGGTATTGCTCAGGATGTACCTATCCCCAGGGCGGTTTATATAAAAGCCGTGCTCGGTATGGAGTATCTTTGAGCGGAAATATTCCCCCGCGTCAGAATAGAATTCAAGTCCGAGAGGGTCAAAAATATTGAGTATTATTTCTACGGCGATCAGGCTTGCCAAGAGAATCCACGAAGCGTGAAGCAATCCTCTTATGGTCTTTGAAATCCATGGCTTTGGCATACTGTCTTCTGTCTTTCTTTCTTTGACGCTGCGACACGCTTTGCCTTCTCATCCTGGTCTTCGAATCCGCCTTCGTACCGGGACATAAACATTATACAGATATTCGGACGGGAAGGTCAAGATGATTGAAGAGCCCATGAAATCACTTTGTCAAATGGAATCAATATGGGCTTATTATGGTATAATCTCTTTAATTCGGTTGGGGCTTTTTGATCGCCTAAATACGGAGGCTCAGCATGAAATCTGATATTGGAAAATGCGCCGTGCCGGACCTCATCGTTCGGCATCTTGACATTTTCGTCTGCCCGGCATGTGGCGAGCCGTTGAGTGTTTCTGCGGACGGACGGAATATTGAATGCTCCGAATGTGTTCGGTCTTTTAAATGTGAAGAGGGAATTCCTCTGCTTTTTTTCCCAAACGAATGGGATTCTGACGAAGATGTTACGGACATCATAAGGTCGTTTTATGAAGAGACTCCTTTTCCCAACTATGAGGGGCTGGATTCCAGTTGGGGCCTTCGACAGAAGGCCGAAAAAGGAATTTTTGCAAGCCTGCTGGATAAGGAGATTCCACATGGATCAAGGATACTTGAAGCGGGATGTGGTACAGGGCAACTGAGCAATTTCTTGGGCGCGAGTTGGGGAAGAACCGTGTTTGGGACTGATATTTGCCTGAACTCATTGAAATTGGCACAACAGTTCAAGGCGAACAACCAGATCGACGATGCCGCTTTTTTGCAGATGAATCTTTTCAGGCCTGTCTTCAGACCGGAACGTTTTGACATGGTAATATGCAATGGGGTTCTGCACCACACGAGCAACCCGCTTCTTGGCTTCCAATCACTATTGAGTCTTGTCAAAAAGGGTGGGTTTATAGTCGTTGGCCTTTATAATAGATACGGCAGGATTTTTACGGATATCAGGCGTCTTATCTTTTTTCTCTCGGGCAACCGATTCCATTTTCTCGATCCCCGCGTGAGAAACGCAGACGTCGACGCCATTGTAAAACACTCATGGTTCATGGATCAATATAAGAATCCGCATGAATCAAAACACACAATCGGAGAAGTGTTGAAATGGTTTGACGAAAACGGCGTCGAGTTTATCAACAGCATCCCCAAAAGCAAGGCATTCAGCACTGTGACGGCTGAGGAGAGATTATTCGAACCTGAAACACGCGCCCAGGTCATTGATCGTTTTATCGTTCAACTATCGATGGTGCTCGGCGGCGGTAAAGAAGGCGGCTTTTTCACAATGATCGGGCGAAAAGAATGAACTAGATTGGGGGATTTGGATAGAGGATACAGCTCATTTGGCTGGCTTATCGCCTGCTACAGGCAATTTCAATCTTTCCATCATTTTCTGATAACTTCTAAGCTCAGTCGCTTTTTTCCGGCCGAGAAGAAAGTACTCCATCGTTACGAGCCCCCAATACTGATAAGACAGGACATCGGAGTCGGGCCTGCGGCGGAGTCTTTGGACTTCGCGCCTTTTCCCGATGATTGTCGGAACATGAGAAATCAAGTAGGAAAGGGCCATGATCTCGGCGAGCATTCTTCTGCGATTTCTTATTGCGGCTCCGGCTATTACAGTCAATTCCAGGCAGAGTCTGATGGGGAAGATCCAGATGAGATGGCGAAGACTCAGATTCTTGAGCAGCATGATGAGACTGTTGCGGTGGTTGTAGTACATGTATGTGAGCAAAATCAGCTTGGAGTCGCCAGCACCGGATTTCTGTTCGGCCAAAGGATCGTTCGCGCGTATCCTTTTCCCCCCTTTAATGCTCGTATGCACGAGGGTGTGGCCACCCTTGTGATATACGATGGAGTGAGGAACATACACCACTTTGTACCCCAGCAGGTGCAGACGCCAGCAAAGGTCGATTTCTTCCATGTAGCATTTAAAAAACTCATCCAGCAGACCTGATTCATCGAGAGCTGATTTTCTCAGAAATATCGCCGTTCCGCTCGCCCAAAATGCCCTTGTCGGCTCGTCATATTGTCCCCTGTCTTCCTCAAGATCATCGAAGATGCGACCCTTGGCGAACGGGAATCCGAAGATGTCGATCATCCCTCCGGCGGCGCCGGAGTATTCAAACAGCTCCGGCCTTTCCAATGAGCGGACTTTGGGCTGGCAGGCGCCGATTGATTCGTCGGATTCCATGACGGATATAACGGGCGCAAGCCAATTGTCGCCTACTTCGGTGTCATCGTTGAGGAGGATGACATATTTCCCCCGCGCCGCTTCAATGCCCCTGTTGCAAGCGATTGCGAACCCATTGTTCTCAGGATACCTTAAGACCCGGACGTCCGGAAATCGCTCCGACGCCGTCTCAACACTGCCGTCGATCGAGCCGTTGTCAACGAGGATTATTTCATAAGGACACTCTCGCGTATTTGCGATAATCTTTTCGAGGCATCGGCACAGAATTCCCTCACCCGCATAATGCGGAATGATTATGCTTGCAAGCGGGGTCGGCTTTTCTTCGGCAGTCAACGACCCTTCCTCAAATAGACCGTAACCAGATCACCCTTATGGGCAATTGCCAATGCGATGCAGAAAAGAAACTGTAGAGGAATCGTCACGACGATCAGCGGCTTCAGAAAGGACAGCCTCCTGTGACGCAACTCGTAAAGAAGACTGTAAAAGACGACGATTGGCGAAGTCATGAATTTGACTTCACAAACTTCGAGGCCACCGATTTTTTCGACCAACTTCCCGAAGGTTTCAGGGTTGAAATCATACATATGTCTGGGCAGATCGTGCCCGCACCACCTGCTTCCGAAGATACGAAAATTCATGCTGTCAATGTTTTGCACGGTCACAACTATAAGTCCGCCGTCTTTTACAATGCGGCGGGCTTCCTTGAGAGTGGCCACGGGATCGTATACGTGTTCCAGGAAATGACTTAGATTGACGACGTCGAAGAAGCATTCCCCAAATCCGGCCTCCTCCAAACTGCCATTAAAGATTGCGAGCCCAAATTCCTCTCTGCCGACTTTTGAGGCCGCTTCGGATATCTCCACCCCATGCAGCCTCCATGCGGTCTTTCGAAGATGGTTGAGAAAGAATCCATTGCCGCAACCGACATCGAGCAGGGCGCCATTGTCACGCTTTTTCGCAATCCCCGGAAGCAGCATTCTCGTCAGAAACCGCAGAGGCCACAGGAACTTGCGAAGGCGCGTCGGACGCCCCCCTCGCATGTAAAGATGGACCCCGAACTCGAGGTAATACCTGATCTCGATCGAGCGAAGCCACAGTCGAAACCTCAGAAGCCGGTCCCCGCGGATTCCCCGATGCGGCGCGTATTCGTCGGCGTAGTATTTCCCGATTGCGCTGGGGGAAGGGCGTGGATTCTGGAAGACCAGGCCACACTGTGAACAGCGAACCAATCTGAACTGTCCCGGAATCCCGAGCATTAAATCCGTCGATATAAGAATACACTCATTTTCTTCCGAGCCGCAAATGATACAGTTTGTGATAACCATCTGTCCCATTGCTCAAAATTGGCGCAGTCACCACAGCCAGTTCCTACCGATTGCTTTACTTCGGGCGTCCGAATTATCCTTCCTCAGCGGCGTGACAGTCAAAAATAACCCTCGACGGCGCAATGCATTATAAGACGAATGAGCGAAAATAGTCAACACTGATTCGTCGACAAATTGTCTCCCCGCTTGCAGGGATGGCTCCTCGAACCTGATTCCATTGACTTTTTCCGGGCCAAGTTAATATAATCCTTTTAAACGAGGTGGACCATTCCAAAGTGACCGAAGGCGCCAGAATGCTGAAATGGATAACGGCCGAAAGAACAAGCTCGATCTTGTCGTCAGACAACGCCATCCGCCAGAGACAGCTTGCGGCATACTATGAAGCGCTTAAATTTTCGAAGAACAAGGCCGTGCTTGAGTTGGGCTGCGGAGAGGGCGCCGGCACTTCGATCCTGGCGAGAGAAGCCGGGGAGGTTGTGGCGATCGACTATTCCAAGGAAGCCATTGGAACGGCCGAAAAAGCCTGTTCATCGCCCGTCGTCCGGTTTCGTCTGGAGCGGGTTCCTCCCATTCCCATCCAGGCAGATCGATTTGAAGTCGTCGTCATGTTTCAAATGATCGAGCACATCATCGACCCTCGCCCACTGATCATAGAAATCCGCAGAATTCTTAATGAAGGCGGGATTTTGCTTGTCAGTACCGTCAACAGAGAGGAAAGTCTGACAGACAATCCTTTTCATTGTCATGAATACGACAGGGAAGACCTGGACAACCTACTTAAGAGTTTTTTCCCCAGCGTGGTGTTTTACGGACAATACGGCGACGAGAACTATCGCAAATATCTCGAAAAGAACAGAAGTTTTGTGGACACGGTGATGAAGCTGGATATTCTTGGGATTTCCTCAAAGATACCGCCGGGGATCAGAAAAATCCTCTATAGCCTTGCCAGTCGGCTCATGAGAGTCAGCCTGAGACTCAGCGACCGGCATCTATGTGACGGGGTCACCTGGGAGAACTTCGTTTTTCATGAAGGCAAAACTGATGGATGCCTTGATTTTTTTGTTATCTGTCGCAAGTGAATCAAGGCCGGGCCTCAGTCAGGGTTAAACTTCTGAACGAACAAGGGCTAATCAAATCTCTCCAATAGAGCCTAAATTGAATCAACCCCCTTTTTCCAATATCTATATTCCAATCATTTTACTGACATCAATAGCGATACAAATTCCGCTCTACAATCGCTCGATGGTATTTTTTGATGAAGGGATCATGTTTAATTTTGCCGAGTCCATATTGCATGGCAGCCTATTGTTTAAAGACAAGCCATCTTACATTTTTCCCGGTATTTTCTACTCCCTCGCGCTCCTCTACAAGATTTTCGGCATTTCGTTTCTTGTAAGCCGGTACGCGATGGCGGCCGTATTTTCCGCAACGGCAATCCTCGTTTTCTTAATCTCGCGCCAGATAACAACCGAACGCGCCGCCCTTTTGACCGCCCTGCTTTTCGTGACGCATCGCATATGGGCGTTCCCTGTGTGGAATATGATCGGGTATGCCACAGTCGCCGTTTTTTTTCTGGCGATTGCGCTCTATCTGCTGCTGAGGTTCACCGACAACCCGCGGCCGCTGACAGTATTTTTTGTCGGTATTTTTATAGCGATAGCTACTATGTTCAAGCAGGATTACGGCGCTTTCGCGGGACTTGCAATGTTCGTATATATATTGGTTTGGCCGAATCTTCGGGCAAAGGGCGCCGATACGCCCGAGACCGGCTTTTCGCGCCCGAAGGCGACGGGCGCTTATGTTTTAGGCGGACTCATGGTATGCCTGCCCATTTTCGCGTACTTCGCTCAAAAAGGCGCCCTTGACGACATGGTGCGGAACACTTTCTTGATTCCTCTGAGCTTAGAGACGACAAGAGATGCGACGCCGCTGATACCGCTCCTTCCACTGCTGGAACAGGACGCCTATGTACGGGGCAATTGGCTCGTGTATGCGCCAGCGGTCACTTATCTGCGGTTTTTCATGAGATGGCAGACGGCCAGCCCGAACGGCTTTCTCTACACGCACACACCGCTCTGGGATATCCTGCTGAAGCTCGTTCACTATTTGCCCTATCTCATTTTAACGGCGAGCGCGGCCTTCTTGTTGAAACACTATTTCAAGGGAACTTTTTCGCCGGCGCACAAGAAGATGACCGGCGTCTTGCTCTTTGCCGCCGCACTCTGCATGACACAACACAAGCCATTTGATTTCGCTCATCTGATGCAGATGTATTTTCCGGTTTTCCTTCTTCTCGGAGCGCTCGCCGAT
>CBDUSG010000121.1:0-7911 GCA_965369575.1 uncultured bacterium
GTGAACTATTTGGGGTCAGACCCCAATAAGTTCACTTAAGGCTTCTTGGGAATAGGGGACTGCCCTTATCCCCGTTTGACAATGGGGGAGACCTGTGTTAAGTTTGTTATAATGAGACACAAATCACGCGCTTGCTTGGGCTTCCGGTGTTTGAGCTTATGGGGGAGGTGAGTCTGTCGTTGGATGCCGAGCTACAGGTCGAGCTTTACAGGAAAATGGTGCTGATCCGCCGTTTCGAGGAAAAGACCGGCCAGATGTACCAGAAGGGGCACATCGGCGGCTTTTGCCATCTCTATATAGGTGAAGAGGCCGTCGGCATCGGCGCGATTGCGGCAATTCGCGAGACGGACTACGTCGTCGCCGGCTACCGTGACCACGGTCAGGCGATCGCCAAGGGCGTGCACCCGAACCTGGTCATGGCCGAGCTTTTCGGCAAGGATTCGGGCATCTCGCGCGGCAAGGGCGGCTCGATGCACATTTTCGACCGCGAAAAACGCTTCCTCGGCGGCGACGCAATCGTCGGCGGCGACTTGCCGATCGCGACCGGGGTGGCGTTCGCAATAAATTACAGGAAACAGGACGACATCGTGCTGTGCTTCTTCGGCGACGGCGCCGTCAACGAGGGCGCGTTCCACGAGTCTTTCAACCTGGCGGCGCTGTGGAATCTGCCCGTCCTGTTTTTCTGCGAGAACAACAGATACGGCATGGGCACGCCGCTCGAGAAGGCGTCTTCGATCGAGGATTTGGGCAAGCGGGCGGCATGCTATGGCATCGATTGGCAGATAATCGACGGCATGGACGTGATCGAGGTGTATGAGGCCACAGAGAAGGCTGCCGAGCGCGTGCGGACGCAGAAGCGGCCCGAGATGATCGAGGCGAAAACGTACCGCTTCAGAGGCCACTCGGTCGCCGACGCGGAGGTGTATCGAAACAAGGAAGAAGTCGAGCGATGGAAGCGGCGCGACCCTATCGTCCGGCTGCGCGGCAAGCTCAAGGGCGAGGGCACGCTGAGCGACGAGCAGATCGAGCAGATCGACGAAGAGGTCGAGCGGACCTGCATTGAAGCGATCGAGTTCGCCGAGAAGGCTGAGTTTCCGCCCGCCTCGGCGCTTTGCGAACACGTGTATGCTGGGAAATTCTGAGGATGACCGAGATCAGATATCGCGAGGCCTTGAGGGACGCGCACGCCGAGGAGATGCGTCGCGACCCGAACGTTTTCCTGATGGGCGAGGAGGTCGGCGTCTGGGGCGGCGCGTTCAAGGTGAGCGAGGGCCTGCTCGAGGAGTTCGGCGCCGAGCGCGTCATCGACACTCCGATTTCCGAGGAAGTTATCGTGGGCGCGGGCACGGGAGCGGCGATGGCCGGCCTCAGACCGATAGTCGAGCTCATGACGATAAACTTCTCGCTCCTCGCGATGGATCAGATAGTCAATCATGCCGCCAAGCTTTACTACATGTCGGGCGGCCAACTGCCGATTCCAATCGTTTTTCGCGCGCCCGGCGGCGGAGGCCAGCAGCTTGGCGCGCAGCATTCGCAGAGTCTCGAGGCCCACTACGTGCACACGCCGGGCCTCAAGGTCGTGATGCCGTCGACACCGGCCGACGCGAAGGGACTGCTGAAAACGAGCATCCGCGACGATGACCCCATCATGTTCATCGAGCACGAGGCGCTTTATGGAATGAAGGGCGAGACGCCGGACGACGACGATTTCACGATACCGCTCGGGGTCGCCGATGTTAAGCGTGAGGGCCGCGACGTCACCATCGTCGCGTACTCGCGCATGGTGCACGTTGCGCTTGAGGCCGCGGCCGAGCTCGAGAAGGAAAACGGAGTGAGCGTCGAGATTATCGATCCGCGCACGCTCAAGCCGTTCGACATCGACGCGGTCGTCAAATCGGTGGAGAAGACATCGCGGCTGATCATCGTCGAGGAAGACTGCCGCACCGGCGGCGTCGGGGCCGAGATCGCCGCCTCGGTCGGAGAGCGCGCGTTTTACAGTCTCGATTCGCCCATCGTCAGGGTCGCCGGCGCCGACGTGCCGATGCCGTATTCCAAACAGCTCGAGCAGGCCGCGATCCCGCACACGGGCGACGTCGTGCACGCGGTCAAGCAGATTCTGTCCGACAAGTAGACCTTTTCGTCTTCTCGAAAGGAAACCGTCATGGCGAGTAAAGTGACCGTCAGATACATCGAGAACCTGCAGCACCAAGTCATAGCCTATCCGCATTCCTTCATCGCCGACGAGCCCGTCGAGGACACCGGCGACGGCCTGGGCCCGAACCCGTATGACCTGCTTTTGAGCGCGCTCGGGGCCTGCACGGCGATGACGCTCATCATGTATGCGACCAGGAAGAAAATACCGCTCGAATCTGTGAGCGTCGAACTCGATCACCAGCGGACATATCGCAAAGACTGTGAAGACTGCACCGAAGAAGAAAAGCGTGTCGAAACGATCACGCGCCGCATCACGGTCAAGGGCGCGCTGAGCGAAGAGGAAAAAGAAAAGCTCCTCACGATAGCAAACAAATGTCCGGTCCACAAGACTATCACGAGCGGTCCCGCCATCGAAGATACCATCGAGGTAATCGAGTGAGAAGGTTTTTCCGTTTTCGGCCCGGCAACGCAAAGGAGTCCGACAATGGCTGTTGAGATCGTCATGCCACGCCTGAGCGACACGATGGAGGAAGGCCGGATAATCAAATGGCTGAAGCAGGTTGGCGACGCCGTGAAGGAGGGCGAGCCGCTGCTCGAGGTCGAGACCGACAAGGCCGATATCGAGGTCGAGGCGTTCGACACGGGGATACTGGTGGAGATCACGGTGGAGGAGGGCGAAACCGTCCGGGTGGGCGAAAAGATAGGCCTGATCGGCTCTGAGGACGAGGCGGAGGGCGCCCCTGCCCCGAAGAAAGACGAGCCGGAAGAAGTGGCTCCGGCGGAAGAGCCCGCGAAAGCCGAGCCCGAAACGAAAGAGAAACGCGCGGCGGAAGTCGCATTGGCCGAGCCGCCCGAGCCACCGGCAAAGAAGCCGGTGGACGCGAAGCCAAAGGAAAAGCCGCCTCGGCGCGAGCGCGAGGTGAGCATTCACATGGATACGAAGGAGGCAGTCGAGAGATTTGTCGCGCGCAGGGCGCCGACCAAAAGGCAGGCGTCGCCCCTTGCCAAAGAGCTGGCAAAGACGCATGGGATCGATCTCTCCGGACTCGACGGCACCGGCCCGGGCGGAGAGATAGTGAAGCGCGACGTTGAAAAGGCCGCCGCGAAACGGGCCGAGACGCCCGAGCCCGAACCGAGAGAGAAAATCAGTGCCACGCCGCTCGCGGCCGTCCTCGCCGAGAAGGAGGGAGTGGACCTCGACGAGATCAAGGGGACGGGCATCGACGGCAGGATACGCGAGATCGACATCAAGGCCTACGTCGCCCGGCGTTGCGAGCTGAGAGGCGAGGAATACAAGGACCTGAGCCTCATGCGCAAGACGATCGCGCGCCGCATGACCGAGAGCAAGCAGGGCATCCCCCACTTCTACCTGACGATGGCGATCGACGTGGGGGCCGCGCTCGCGCTCAGGAAAAAGCTCAACGAGGGAAAAAGCGATGGAGAGAAGGTCAGCGTCAACGACATAGTGATCAAGGCGTCCGCGCTCGCCCTCGAGGAAGTTCCCGAGGTCAACTCGACGTTTGCGGACGACAAGATAAAGATGAACAGCGAGATCAACATCGGCAACGCGACCGCCACGCCCGACGGGCTCGTCGTGCCGGTCATATTCAACGCCGACAAAAAGTCGGTCGCCGAGATCGCCGCCGAGACCAAGGACAAGGCCGAGCGCGCGAAGAAACGCAAGCTCAGGCCCGACGAATACTCGAACGCGACGTTCACCGTGTCCAATCTGGGAATGTTCGGCATCGAGCAGTTCTCTGCCATCATCGACCCGGGCCAGAGCGCGATCCTGGCCGTGGGAGCCGCCGTGGCCGAACCCGTCGTCGAGGACGGCGAGATCAAAACGAAAAACACGATGCGAGTGACTCTGTCGTGCGATCACCGGGCGATCGACGGCTACACGGGCACGCAGTACCTGCTCAGGCTCAAATTCATCCTTGAAGCGCCCGAAGTCATTTAGGTTCGGGTAGGCTCGGGGTCTCGGCCGGATTTTTCAGGAACATCCGACCCGCTGAAGGAATCTGATTTAGAGGATGAACTCGTCGCGCCGGCGGGGTCGGCGTGTCAGGTGGTGGAAGGTTTTTGCGGGAAGGCTTCGGCTTGCGGGGCGCGAATCTTTCGCGGGCAGGATGCGGGTGATCGGCGCATACATCACTTCTTGCGGAACAGGTACCTGAACCTCAGCTCCCACATTCGCCAGACCGCCTCGCGCTGTATGCTGAAGGTGATCTTCGAGTCTCCCATTTCTCTTTCGACAAAGATGATCGGAATTTCTTTTATCCGGAAACCCATCTTCCATGCGACGTATGACACCTCGATCTGGAAGGCGTAGCCGTTGGATTGGATGGCGTCGAGGTCGAGTTTCTCGAGCAGTTCCCTGCGGAAGCATTTGTATCCGGCGGTCAGATCGGTGAACGGTAGTCCGGTGACCATTCGCGCGTACCAGTTTCCGCACTTGCTGATCATCAACCTGTTCATCGGCCAGTTGACTATGCTGATCCCTTTGACGTAGCGCGAGCCGACGACCAGGTCTGCTTCTTTTATCGCTTCGAGGAAATCGGGAAGATACTTGGGATCGTGCGAGAAGTCGGCATCCATCTCGAAGACGTATTTCGCGTCGGTCTTTTCGAGAGCGTATTTGAAACCGGTTATGTATGCCGAGCCGAGCCCCATCCGCTCGGGACGGCGTATCACGTGCACGCGACCGGTCTCACGCGCGAATTTGTCAGCCGCCTCGGGGGTGCCGTCGTTTGAATTGTCATCTATGACGAGGATGTCGAACGCTTCGTGCAGGTCCATTATGGCGGGAATAAGGACCTCGATATTCTCGCGCTCATTTATCGTTGGGATGATGATGAGAGCTTCCATCAAGCTTTCCTCGCGGCTTGGCCTGCCTTGCCCTCCGGATCGGGAGCGAAATAAACGGCCTGACAAACGAAATCGGCCACAATGTTACTGTATATGCCGCGTCAAGTCAATAACGGGTCCCGCCGGCGCATCTGTTCCTTCAATCACCGATATCGAAATAATCAATCAACAGTCCTGGTCAGAACAAAAAGATTATGAAATTGCAGCCGCTCATTGAGCCTCTCGCAGTCAAACTGAGGATATGTTTCCGCTGCCATTTCTTCGAAGTTATTTGGAAACGCCGTGACAACATATACCCGCTCCTGCGAGTTCAGCATAGGCTCGAGCGCCTCCCGGCCGGCGAACCCGATTGCGAATTTCGCGAGATACGCCGGCATCGCGGCTTCATCACAATCATACAGAACAAGCCTTTCCCATGACTTCGGGCCGGCATCCCCGCTCTCGGCGATCGATCCCGCCAGCTTCAAAGGATTATAGTGCGCCTGATAGTAGTTGTAGTATATGTCCTGCGACTTGCGGCCCGCCTCGATGTCGGACCGAATGCGTTCGTGAATGCCGTTCACCGAATAGGCAAACGTGACATTGCAATAAACCAGCATCAAAATCGCGATGGGCACTCCCTTCGAGCGCAGGTCGGGGAGGCTCGAGTACAGAAAGTAAATGCCGGTTGACACGGACAAGGCGAACAGGGGCGCCAGATTCACGAACACGCGCAGCCACGGCCGGTCGCCCCTGATGAAACTCAGGACAAAAGGCAGAGCAAGCAGGATCGCGCAGCTTGCCGCCTTGCGAGTCAGTTGCGGCTCGGTGTCTTTGTCGAATACGACATAGGCGAAGCATCCCACGATGAATGCCGGGATCAGCAGGAATCTTCCCGACAGAAAATAGTGCAGCGTCCGCGGGAGCGTAATGAGCAGGGTCGGCGCGTGGAAAAGCCCGTGGCTCTCGACGAATCGGTTTTGAGTCACATCGTCGATAACCGGCAGATACAGCAGAAACGCCAGGACAATGCCGAGCCCTGCCAAAAAAGCGATGACAAACTGCCGGTTCTCACGGCAGAGGTTGCGCCATCGGCCCGCCTCCCCGCTCGCTTCCGACGCGCCTCCGGACTTTTCCGATTTCGATCTCGATTTCCAGCCTCCGGCCCAAAGTGAAAGATTGAATATGATCAACCCCGCAATAAAATACAGATTCAACGGGATCGTATAAAGGGACAGCGCCGAAGCCAATACGATCAAGAAGGCATCGACCGATCTGAGATGTCTTTCAAAATTCCATGAATGATACAGCAGCATGCAAAGCAGGAAAATGCTCAGGCCATAGCCTCGCACCTGCACCGCAAAGTTGTAGTATGGAATCGTGGTGACCAGAACTATCAGCGACAGCCTGGCGATATCCTTGTTGAAAAACTTCCTGCCGATCATATACAGATACGACATCGCGCCGATCGCAAAAATCAACGGAAGCAGCCGAATCTTGAAGGGCCAATCCATCAACGAGAAAATATCGCCGACCCCTATGGCTTTCAAGTAGATGCTGTTAATCACATTGAAGAATATGTGGTTGTTCGGGAATGAATAATCCGTGACGGTCGTCTTGATGGGCACAAAAACAAAATGTTGCAGAGAAAAAGCTTCGTCGTACCAGAAGTCGATGTTTATGTATCTCGACAGACAGAAAAAAAAGGGAGAAACGATGGCGAGCACCAATACTGCTTCTTCGAGATGAGATTTCGGCTTATCCATCGCTCTTTCCGGCATAGATTCCAATGGGACATCCGGCGGCCGCACGGCTCGGAGATGATTTTACCACAGGAGGGAAAGAAATAGCTGCAAACGACGGCCTCGCCGCCGCGATACATGCTTATGGGCGTGTCGACGCCGAGGCTCTGGACGTAGTCGGCAACACTAAGCATTTGAAACCATTTCCTTCATTTCCTTAGTGCTTGAAATGCGCGCTGTGTCCCCATATTTCCCATATTTTCCTGCCCCCACGTTTTAGTCTTTTACCCGTTTCACTTTGCATTCTTTTGTTGACCTTCTTTCTTCTCAGAATAATATATGCATCAAGATTGGCATCAAAATTGCTGACAATACCAGGACAATTACAATTATTGTTGCCCTCATTCTAGTTGCTGGGCTACTTTTATCGAGAAGGAAGGACCCAAAAAAGACAAGGAGAAGAATCGCTTTTAAGATTGTTACCCAGCCTGGCAACGCCATCCTGAAATATGTAGCCATTACTATTCTAAGACATCCGTCAATAGCCAAGCATCCGGCAGATATGTAAAACACCCAATAGCGAACCTTCTTCATTGATTGAGGAGGATAGAGGGCGATGAGTAAAAGTGTGGTACAGACCAGCGCCAGCACAACCCGAATAATCTCATAGCCAATCAACTCTCCGCGCAGAAAGGTTATGCTTCGAAATGCTAATTCTACTCCTGCACCGACTATGGCCCCACACATGCAAAACAATCGGATTGGGTTTTTCTTTATGATTTCTCGTAGCTCATCAAACATTTAACGGCGTGACCCCCGTCTTGTCCATTGTCAAAATATCACAGCTGTTAGAGTCAGGATCGCTATCTCGATAGAGACGACTAAAGTTCTTAGCAGGGATATTATAGGAGATTGTTCTTTAATGACTTTATGCGCTTGAGGGATTTTTGCGGCATCGAGTATGTTCCATATCCATAGGGACAATAGAATCAAGGGCACAAGATGTGTCCGGAATAGTGTTATTGATTCCGGCAGCCAATCTAGGCGAGGCCGAATGATAGCGTTGCGGGCTTCGATCCATAGCAGATAGAACACAAGCGTGCTTATGAAAAACATAAGACCTTCTCTGACTTTTCCACACGTTATTTGGCCCAAACCAGGAAAGAAC
>CBDUSG010000122.1:0-7867 GCA_965369575.1 uncultured bacterium
CGATCATTTTCAGACACTATCTCGGAAGTTTGCGAATAAGATCAGCGAAGTTCATCTTCCAGCGTCCTCTCCGGCCGGATGGCCGTAAAACGGCCGCTTGCATCGGTTTCCAGAGTTGACATGCCGACGAGTCATCTGGTATCTTGTCATCGGAGCGACTGCGTGCGAACGTTTTCGTCAATCGGGAATTCGCAATGGTGAAAAAGAAGGCACTTGTAATTTTTGTATTGGCTATGCTATGCGTAGCGCTCGGCTCCATTGCGTGGCTGAAAGTCAGGCTTGACCGCAACAAAGCTCTGCAGCGCAGATTTTCGTACCTGAAGTCGGCTGTCATTAAGGAGGGAATGGGCGCAAGGCGGTTCGAGGCTCCTGCGCAGAAGGAGTCCGGCCCACCGCCTAATGTGCTGGTGATCGCCGTCGACAATGCCCGCGCCGACCGGATGTCTTGTTACGGCGGCCCGCGGCCCACGACCCCGAACCTGGATGCCCTGGCGAATCGCGGCACAAGGTTCGCCCGATGTGTGGCGCAGGCGCCATACACTCCTCACTCGTTTTCATCGATGCTGAGTTCGCTCTATGTGGCCGATCTTGAGGTTCGCGTTCGCGAGAAGGAAAAAAATGTCAGGCGGGCCGGTCTTGAGCCTTACAACGTGACTCTGGCCGAAGCGATGCATGATGCCGGCTACGAGACCGCGGGCATCTTCATAGTCGGCTGGTTCACCGAAGCGTTTGGATTGCTGCAGGGCTTTGAACATGTGTCCTACACGAAACCGCGCTGGATTCCGCACGTCGTAGACGATACACTCGAATGGATTCGCGATTGGGATGAGCGCGGCCGCGAACGGCCGTTTTTTCTGTTTTCATACAGCGCCGATCTGCATTCCGAGTTTATGAATCCGAAAAAGTACGGGCCGGATCAGCATGTTTTCGGCGCGCGTCACGGCGGCTTCAACTTCAGTAAGGAAGTGGTTCGAAAATTCAGAGACGGCGAGCTGGTTCCGAGCGAGGAGGAACTCCACAACGCGCTGACGCTTTACGATGAAGGCTTGTATTGGACCGACCTCGAGATCCAGCGACTCCTCGACGGTCTCGATGCGATGGGACTCACACGGGACACTATAGTCGCTTTCGTCTCGGATCACGGCGAAGAATTCAACGAGCACGGCTTTCTCAGTCACGGACAGAGCAGTTTCGGGGCGGTCACCGACGTGCCGCTGATCATCGTGGACCCGCGCCGCGAAGGCGGTCACGTGATCGAGCAGCGTGTGATGAACATCGATGTGATGCCGACTATCCTCGACCTGTGCGGCATTCCGGTTCCCGAGACGGCGAAGGGCATAAGCCTGGCGCCCTCGGTTCGTGGGGCTTCGCAGCCCGAACTCGATGGACGCTATATATTTTCCGAGGGAGCGTGGAACGGTTTTATCGGCGCGGTCTGGGCCGGTCCTTACAAATACCTCATGGATCAGAACGGCGTAGCGCACCTGTTCGACCTGGAGAAGGACCCGAACGAGATTCGGAATCTTGCCGGCGAAATGCCCGAACTGACGGCGCAACTGGAGCAGATACTCTTTCTTCACAAACGCGAGGGACTGGCCACGCAAATTCTGCTCAAGCTCGATATGCCGCTTAAACTCGATGTCATCGGACTGCCCCGGCCGCAGCCTTTTTGGGCTGAAAAGCTGGCCGCCGACGAGGGCGAACCCGCGCCCGTTCTGTCCGAGGATTCCATAAAAGAGCTAAAAACACTGGGCTATCTGGAGTGAACCCACCCCCGAGAGTTCTCCACGTATTCTACGACATAACCCGTCTGTCGGGTTACCAGATACGAAGCAAGTACATATTGTCGAATCAGAAAAGTCTGGGACTTGACGTAAGCGCCGCTTTCCTGCCCAGGTCCAACCTCAATTGCGTCCGGACCGATCTCGGTGGAGTGGACGCGCTTCCGCCCGAGATTCCGAGAGTGCTGAAGCCCCTGCTGGCCATTGATGAACGTGTCCCTACTCTCGCCAAGATTCACCGCGCCATGCTGCGCCGGTTGCTGAGGGCCTATGTCGGGACGCTTATCGAGGAGAGCCGGCCCGATATAGTTCACGCGCACTCCGCATGGTTGTCGGCGAAGCAGGCTTTTTTTGCCGCGCGCGCCCGCGGTGTGCCTTTCCTTTACGAGGTCCGCGGCTTTTGGGAGGAAAGCGCGCTCGTCGAGGAGGGCGACAGTTGGCTCGGTTTCAGATACAAGTATTTCAAGCTCAACGAGGATCGCCTGCTCCGCGAGGCGGACGCAATCGTCACGATTTCGGAAGGACTGAAAAACGAGGCGATCTCGCGCGGCGCCCGGCCGGACAAAATCGGCGTCGTTCCGAACGGTGTCGACACGAGTGAATTCGTTCCCGTGTCGCGCGATGATGATCTGGCCGAGTCACTGGGTATCGGAGAGCGGATCGTCGTCGGCTACATTTCGTCTCTGAGAAAAATGGAAGGCGTGAAGTACCTCGTCGAAGCGATGCAGACAGTCGACGAGAAAGGGATTGCGCTTGTCGTCGGCGACGGCCCCGAAAAGCCCGTGCTCGAAACACTGGCGCGTGAACTCGGCGTGTGGGAAAGGATCAAGTTTGTCGGCGCCGTCCCGCATTCGGAAATAAGGAAGTACTACTCGCTGATCGACATTTTTGTCGTGCCGCGCATTAAGAGGAAAGTCTGCGAGATCGTGACCCCGCTCAAACCGCTCGAAGCGATGGCTGCCGGCAAATGCCTGCTGATGAGCGACGTCGCCGGCCTGAGAGAACTGGCGGCCGCCGGCGAAACGGCGGCTTTCTTCGAGCCGGAGAACGGCCGCGCACTCGCCGCCGGGTTGAACTCTCTCATCGGCGACGACGACCGGCGCCGGAAGATGGGCGAGACCGCCAGGCGCTATGTCGTCGAGGAAAGAGAGTGGCGCAGGATCGTCGAAGGCTATCTTCCGATATATGAGAAATTGAAGAGGTAGACGATGCAAAGGGTGGCGCACTATTCGCCGGACTATCTGTCGCTGACGAAGACGTGGCTGTACGCCCAGATAGCCAACCTGAGCAGGTTTGAGCCGTTCGTCCTCTGTCGAATCACCGAAAACCTCGACAGGTTCCCGACGGAGAGCGTGTTCTCATTTCACGATTCCCTCTCGTGGCCGATGAAGCGCTACTACCGACTCCGAAGCCGGAGGAATTATTACAACCTATACTTTGAATCCGTCGTCAGATCGCAGCGACCCGCACTCCTGCATGCGCACTTCGGCAATTACGGCTATCATATACTGCCGCTCGCGAGGAAGCTCGGGCTGCCGCTTGTCACCTCGTTCTACGGGTTCGACGCAAGCCGGCTGGTAAAGGTCGAACCCGAATGGCGTGAGAGGTATAAGGAATTGTTTCGTGACGGCGCCGCCTTCATCGCGGAGGGAAGCCACATGGGGCGCACGCTGGAGGAGCTGGGGTGCCCACGCGATAAGATTCACGTGATCCGATTGGGAATAGACCTTGCCCGGCTGCCGCTTGAAGAAAGGCCCGCCGCGGATGAAATTCGCGTGCTCGCCGCCGGTTCGTTCCGCGAAAAAAAGGGGCATCGATATGCCATCGAGGCCGTCGCGATAGCGGCCCGTGCGCGCCCCGATATCTCGCTCACGATCATCGGCGACGCCGAGCCGCATCGCCGATCCGAGGTCGAGGAGAAAAAGAAGATCATGGAGACGATTGAGAGCGTCGCCCTCTCGGATCGCGTTAAACTGATGGGCTACCGGCCTTATGATGTTTTTATCCGCGAACTTTACACTCACCACATTTTTCTCAGCCCCAGCGTGCAGGCGGCCGATGGAGACACCGAGGGCGGCGCCCCCGTGAGCATAATCGAGGCCTCCGCATCCGGCATGCCGGTCGTATCGACGACGCATTGCGATATACCGGAAGTGGTCGTAGACGGAGAGAGCGGATTCCTCGTTCCCGAAAGGGACGCCGACGCGCTGGCCGAGAGGCTGGGACGTCTCTGTGAAGACATCGAGCTCCGGCGTCGAATGGGTCGCGCGGGCAATGAGCACATCGGGAAAAACTATGACGTGAAAAAGCAGGCGCCGAAACTGGAAGAAGTGTACGAACAGGTCATCACCGAAAAGCATGGCCTGAAACCGGGCGGATCGTGATGCTGAAGACTCCGAAAAGCATGGCGGTGCTGCTGCTGCTGGTCTGTGCGGCCCTGCTGCCGTATTTGAATACATTCAAAAACGACTTCGTCGGATATGACGACCAGAACCTGATACAAACCAACAAAGCGATCAAGAGTCTTTCGCCCGAAAAAGTAGGGCGAATGTTCATCCCGAGGCAAAGGGGCAACTACCAGCCGTTGCGCACGCTTTCCTACGCGCTGGATTATGCCGTCTGGGGGATGCGGCCCTTTGGTTTCCATCTGACAAGCATTATCCTGCACGTCTTGACGGTGGTAGGCGTTTGGCTGCTGTTTCGAATACTTGCACCCGATCCGGAGGCCGCGCTGGCGGCGGTCATCTTCGCGGTTCACCCCATCCATGTCGAAAGCGTAACCTGGATGTCAGCGCGCAAGGATGTCCTGTGTCTGTTTTTTTTCCTCGCGGCAATCCTGCTTTATGAGCGATCCGAATCGAAGAGGAAGCCCGCGCCTTACATCGCCTCGATCCTGGCGACCGGGCTCGCGCTGCTTTCCAAGCTGACCGCCGCGTCCATCCCTGTTTGCATTTTCTTGCTCGAAATTTGCCGAGAGGACTGGCCGCCGTCGCATGGCAGACTGCGACGGCTTTTGGCGCGCCTTGCGCCGCACGTCCTCGTGGTCTGCCTGATCGTGGGCCTGAACTTTGTTCGTTTAGGGGCCGCGCCTTCGCACGGCGACGCGCTGGCGGGCCTCGAGCAAGCCGAAAGTGCCGTCACGCGCGACATCCGGCTGAGCATGCCGCTTGTCGTGTGCCGCTACGTCGGGCTTGTTCTGGCTCCGTACAATCTCAGCACTCATTACGACGTAGCCCGCATTTCTAACGTCATCGATCCTCGATTTCTGCTGCCGGCCGTATTTCTCGCGGGTATGGCGGCCATAGGCGTTATCTGTTTCATCCGCGGCCGAAGGCTTATCGCCTTCTGGCTGGGATGGGCGGCAGTCACTTTCCTGCCGACCTCCAACCTGATCCCTGCCGGCGCGATGATGACGGATCGCTATATGCATATTCCCTCGATCGGTTTTGCGGCGTTGATCGCGATGGCTTTGCTTTTGCCGGCGAGATCGACGTCCGGCGGCGAAAAATCGCAACTGCGGCAGATCGCGCTCCTGCCGCCAATAATCGTCGTGCTCCTTTTTTCGACGCTCACGATCAGGCGCAACACGGACTGGCGCGACACCGGCTCGCTGTTTTCGCGAACCCTCATGGTCAATCCCCGGAGCGTCGACGCGCATCTTGCTATCGCCGCGATGCATGTCCGGGCCGGCGAGCTCGACTCGGAGATCGATACCTATCAAAAGGCCCTCGAGATCGATCCGAATCACTACCGGATTCTCTTCGGTCTCGGGCTGGCGTATAAGGGAAGAGGATGGTTGAACGAGGCGATACAGGCTTTTGAAAAATCGCTCGACCTGAATCCCGATTTTCGCAGGACACGTTTCAGTCTGGCCGTCTGCTACCACAAGCAGAAACGTTATGTCGAAGCGATAGCTCAACACCGAGAACTTCTGCGGCAGCGGCCTGGTCACGTCGCTTCCCGCGCCGATCTTGGCCGCATCTATGCGGAAACGGGCGAGCCCGAACGCGCGCTCCAGGAATTCAACCGTGTCCTCGAGATCGCGCCCGATATGATTTCCGCGCTCCTCGACCGGGCGGACCTGCTTATCCGACAGGGAGCGATCGAGGATGCCGAAAGGGACCTGCGCAGGCTCGAGGCGCTCGGCGTCGACACGAAGGCTCTAAGGGCGGAGATGCCCGGCAGTCCTTAGAGGGTGCGATAACCGGCCCGGGCGAAATGAGTTCATCGCAGTGAATACAGGTTTTCCAGAACTGTCCTCAGTTCGCTCGGCGCCGCGGGCGTCAGATTATCTTGCCCGTAAATGAGAAAGGGCGAGGCTCCGTATCGTTCCCAGTCTTTGATGTATCTCGAGTTCTTTTCGAGAATGCCCAGCCGATCGAGCTCTTTCCATCGGGCCGCCTGCGGCGAACCCTCCACTTGTTCCCCGGGAGCGTAGATGTGGCCCCCCATGGCGGCGATAGTGAAATAAGCCGACTCGGGCCACACAAGCATGTCCGGCGCCACCCTGTCGGGGGTTGCGATCCTGATGGTCTTGAGCGTGTCGTTCCCGTAGGAAAGCCTGATCGCATGATCCATGTTCCCGAACCGGAAAACGAGCGCGCCGCCAATGGAATCGGGCACGTTGAGGAAGAAAAAAGTCGAATGGTTTTCGGGCGAAGGATGCGCATTCATGGTTTGTTCGAGCACGCTGTTTGCGATACCCGATGCCTGCTTCCACAGCCGCTGCGTCTGCTTGAGAAAGTGCAGGCTCGGCGCGACAAACGCCGCAACGAGAACGAAGTTCACGAGAAAATAGGATGGCTTCGAGCCGCGCGACATCCATTGCGCAAGCTTGAGGAAAACGACCGCGACAAGGATCGCCGCGCCGGCCGAGCTGAAGACGACATGTCTTTCCGAAGGCGCAAGACCCAGCGCGAACATCGGGGCGGCGCCCGCAAGTATCCACAGCGTCAGGAATGCGATCCGATATCTCCGCAAAACGAGCGGGGTTATCGTCAGCGCGAGCAAAACGGATGTTATGAGGAGATAAAGGACCACGCGCGTTCTTGTGATCTCATCAAACCATGTGAGCGCGCGCGCCCAGTTGATCGGCGAGAGCGTCATCACAACCGAATGCCACGGCCCGGCAACAAGCATGCGCAATTGAAACGTCACCAGGGGAGGCGGCAGATCTGCCTGCCTCATCACGAGGCTTCTGACCAGGATGAACGCCGCCCCGGCGGCGACGAAGGGCCAGCAGCTTTTTGCCGCGCGTTTTGCCGCCACCGTCCAGTCGATCTCCCCGCCAAGCAGAAAATCGTAAAGTATCAGGATTATCGGCAGCGAGATCGCCGATTCCTTCGTGAACAGCGCGAAAACGAAAAGGAGAACGGATAAGGGACGCAGGAAGCCCCTGTTTTTCTGTCTCCACAGGATGAAGAGAATAAGCGAGGCCAACGTGATCACATTTTCGACGACCCCGTTGAGGCTCGATATCCAGAAGATCGCCTCTCCGTGCGAACCCGACGCCATGAAGACGACCGCCGCCGCTGCGGCGGCAGGCCATTTATTCGTCAGGAGCAGGGCGATAATGTAGACTTCTGCGCAGAGTATGGCGTAGCAGATCAGACTTATGAGGTGATAACCGCCCGCCCACATACCGAACCCTTTCGCCGCCGCCTCCAGAAAGAATTTTATTAAAGGCCGGTAGTAGAGCCCCCACGACGGCTTGGTGAACTCCGTGAGCGCCTGCGCCGGCGAGGCTGTGGGATTGCGGAGCGCGTGATGGATCGCGAGGTAATCGTCGGAATTGAAGTAGTGCCCGATCGTCCCGCCGAAGATGAGAAACACGAGGGCGATCAGGGACAAGAGGGTCAGGATATGCTTGTATTTTTCCACGGATATATTTTGCGCTCACTTTTTCGAGGCGAGCAGCAGTATCGAGAGCCCAAACGGCATGTCGACCCGGCTCAGCAGTCGCTCTTCCAGCCGCATCACACCGAGAAGGATCCCGTTCAGCAGTCGCAGGTTCTTGTAGTATCTGATCCGCTGTTTCGATCCGGTCAGCCCAAGCTTTCCGAGGGTCAGCCGCGCCAAGGCGACCG
>CBDUSG010000123.1:0-7820 GCA_965369575.1 uncultured bacterium
GTCGTCGACATCGAGCTTGTCATATTTTTCGCCGTCATAGACGACCGGCCCCGTGGTGGGCCGACCAACGGAGAAGAAAGGGCGTGTGAAATATAGACCGATGTGTTTCGGCGTTCGTATTGCGCGGTTGTTCTGGATCATCGATGTGTCGTCGAACACAAAACCGTTGGAAATGGAGTTCGCGAAAACCGCGAAGACAAGAATCGCGAGAATCACCAGAGGCGCCCACCGCCCGAGTCGGGAAGCGGGCTCGCCGCATCGTGATTGCGGACGGTCTATGTGCACCGTTTGCTCCTCGAGCGCGTTTTCCAGCGCTCAGAAAAATTTCTTGAGGGCTTCGAAGTATCTTTCCGTCGCGCCGCGGTTTATCTCGACGAGGCGTCCGGCGGCCTCTCCCACGGTCCGCGCCTCGTTCGGGTTTTCCAGCAGCCTTAGCATGGCGGGGAGCAGCTCGCGCTCGCCGGCGACGCGGATCGCCGCGTCTCCGGCGAGAAAGGCGTCTTTAATATCTTCGAAATGGTGCATGAAAGGCCCAAATATGACTGGCTTGCCCATTGAGGCGGGTTCGATGATATTGTGGCCGCCGGTCCTCGCGATGCTGCCGCCGACGAAGGCGACCGACGCCAGCGCGTAAACACGGGCAAGCTCGCCGATCGTGTCGAGGAGAATGACCGGATCCGAATCGGAGTCGGCATCGGCCCCGGGATTGCTTCTCCTCAGCACCCGGAGCCCCGCCCGGCGAATTGTCGTCTCGACGCCGTCGAACCGCTCGGGATGCCGGGGCGCGATCACAAGCCGCGCGCGGGGAAACTTCGTCTTGATTTCGCTATATACATTAAGGACGGCCGCCTCCTCGCCTTCGTGCGTGCTGCCGGCAACGATAACGGGGGCGTCTTTGTCGATCATCAGTTCACCACGCAGACCCTCGATGTCCCCTTCTGAGAGCGGTTCGGGCGCCGAGTCGAACTTGACGTTCCCGCAGACTTCGACGGTTTCGGGCCTCGCCCCGAGCGCGATTATCCTCTCGGCGTCGCGCTGTGACTGCATCCCCGCAAAACTGATCCGCGACAGCGCGTACCTGAAAATCGTTGGCACGAGTCTGTAGCGCCGGAAAGATTTTTCGGAAATTCTCCCATTGACGATGCACAGGGGAATTTGGAGTGAACTCGCGGCTCGAATGAGGTTGGGCCACAGCTCGGTTTCGAAAAGCACCACGGCTCGCGGCCTCAAGCGGGCGATGACCCTGTTGACTATCGGGCTGAAATCGAGGGGGAAATAGGCGGTTGCGGTCATCGGGCCTGAAAGCCGCTCGGCGGCCTGAAAGCCCGTTGCAGTGGTCGAGGTAAGGAAGACCGGCCGCTCGGCGTCATCTCTGATCCTGCGGACGAGAGGGGAGACGGATTTTACTTCTCCCAGCGAAACGGCCTGTATCCAGATCGAGCCGGGCAGGATTTTCGCCGAATCTTTTCCGGACCAGAGCGAGAGTCTTTGCCTGATCCCGGCCCTGTAGGCCGGCGTGCCGAGCATCCTGAAGAGCGCATAAGGCGCGAAGAGGCCCGCAAACAGTGCGGCTGAGGCGATCTCATAGGCCACAAACGCCGCCGAGGTGGACAAGGATTCTGGGGGGTTGTCGCTCACCGGTGGAGGCCCCTAGGCGCTTCCCATGTAAAACACCCCCTGCCGGAAGAGACAGAGGGCGTCGAGTCCACATTTACCGCGCCGGCTACTTCAGTCTCGTATATGAGATTCCATGTGTATCCATGATGTTGACGGTTATAAAAATCAGCAGATTCGTCATGTCCGACACTTCCGTCTCGTTCTCGAAGAGACGCCCGACGAGCGGTATATCTTTGAGAAACGGAATCCCGGTTTTCTGATATTCCGATATATGACTGATAAGCCCGCCGACGACTATTGTGTCGCCGTCGTTAACGACGACATTAGTAAACAGGGATTGGCTCGCAACCTGGGGCCTTGTGACCGTATTGACGGAGGTTTCTTCCTCCTCGACTGTCTCTATTTCGAATACGTCGGTGCCGATGATCCGGGAGATTTCCGGAAGAATGAACAGGCGTATAGAGTTGTCGCTCAGAATCTGGGGCGTGATGGAAAGGCTGACACCTTCGGTCACGTCCGTGAAAAACTGGTCGATGCCGGTTGTCGTAATCGGGTTCTCACCTTCCACGCCAACAATATTTGTCCTTATCGTGATGTCGCTTCTGAAGGATTTGGTAACGGAATCGGATATCACAGCCGGCTTGTTGTTGAGGGTAACGAGGCGCGGCGCGGAGATCGTCTGTGTATTCTTGAGTTCGGAAAGCATGTTAATGGTCGCTTCCAGAAAGTCGCCGTCGTTTTTTGTAAAGCGAAACAGGATGTCTCCGCCGAGGCCTACAAAATCGCTTGAGATGTCGTCGGCGATGTTGGAATCCAGCTTGAAGTCGATAACCGCATTATCCGAGATTCCGTCGGCGGACGTCTGAAGTGTGTCTCCTTCGGCCGTTCCGCCGATATCCAGATCGATTCCTACCTTCTCGGCTTCAATAATGCTATAGCTGATGAATTTGGCTTCGACCGCTATTTGGCGCGGTTCGACGTCGAGGTGGTCCAAAAAAACCTCGAGCGTGTCAAGGTTGGTGGGAGTGTTGCGCGCAATCAGTGTATTTGTGTGGGCATCGAAATCAATCATTGACAGAATCTGGCGGCCGGTTCCATCGGACCAGATTTCGCGGGGCGATTCGAAAAGCCGCAGTTGCTCTGAGCCGCTCGCCATTCCGCCCAGGCGTCTGTCCACGGCAACTCTCGTCGACGCCCTTCCGCGCTCAGTCTTTGACTGATCCACGACGGTGGGAATGAAAGATCTCAAAATATTTACAAGCTTTGGAACGCCCATGCTCTTATGGTCGCTGTCAAGCTCTTCCGTTGTGGTGCCGGGGATACTTCTGAGGCGACCCAGTAATGTTTGTCCCGAGGCAAGATCCATTCTGCGTCCTCCCGTGCCGAGGGTGACCGAGCTAGACGATCTTCCGAGTTCAAGTTTCGGCAAGGATATGCGGCTGGCATCTTTCAGATGATAAAAGCGAGTCTCCAGTTGCTCGAAAGAAGAACCGCGCAAAACGTCGGGCGTGGAAATGTAGATGAAGTCGCGCTCGATGGAAAAACCGAGGCCGTGCTGTCTGAACATGCCGTTGAGTGCTGATTCCAGAGGAAGTTCGCTCACGTGGATCGTTATAAATATTTCTTTTCGATCCACTTCGTTGTTATAGCAATCCGTTTCCTCTCCAAATTTCTCAAAGACTTCCTCGTCTATGAGTATATTGATCCCCGTGATTGAGGTCAAAAACCTCAAGACGTCGCGCAGGGGCTCGCATTCGAACTCGAACGCCACAGGCTGCGACAGCTCTTTAAGGATGGCCTCGCTTGCACGGAATTGCCTGTATCTCCTGGGCTCCGGCCTCTCGGAGATATCTTTCCTCTTGAGTCCGTCAAAGGAAAATTCTTTCGACAATAATCCTTCCCGGCCGACAAACTCCTCTAACTGCAGAAACTGTTTTTGTTTTTCGGCGCCGATCCGTGTCATTTCCCTTTCGTTTCGCGCCAATTGCGCTTCGGCCAGAAGGTCATCGAGCACGGTGCTGGCCGGAACGATTTCGCGGGCCTCTTCCCATGTCGCGATGGCCGCATCTATCTCGCCGGCGAAAAACTCGTCGTGGCCTCTTTCTATGAGCAGGTCGACTTTCGCGCGTTTTCCAGCGTCGATCAAGGAGTTGGCAAGCCGATTTTCGGGATCGATTCGGAGGGCTTCCCGCCACTCGGCTATCGCCTCGTCATATTTTTCGGCGTCGTAATACTCGGTCCCCTTTGTAAGGTGGAAGTTGAGGCGATCTGTTTCGATGGAAGCGATGTCCGGCACGGCTGAACGTTCTGCGATTTCCCGGTTTGCCTTGATTATGCCCTCCTTCGCTTCCTCCGAGGAGGGATCAAGCAAAAGGGCGCGATTGAACTGGGCAATCGCCTCCCTGTACCTGCCATTTTCGAGATGCTGCTGCCCGGCGCTTATGTAGCCCTGAAGCTCCACGACTTTTTCCTCGGGCAAAGACGATTCTCCTATCGCGGAAGCAGGCAAAATGCATATAAGCGCGATAAATAACGATAGGAAAACCCACAATCCCGTTTTCGAAATCCGCATGGGCAAAATGTTTTCCATAGTCGAAAAGCCTCCTCCGATCCCCAGATAACCAATCCCTAAAGTGCGCGTCTCACTCTTTCTCGCAAAACTCTCTCTCTTCTCCTCCGCGTGCCGATCCGCGCCTGACTATGGTCAAACAATTTCTCACTCCGTCTATACGCCTGATTTCATATTCGCCGAAACGTTCGCCTTCTCTGCTATATCTTCTCTTGCCGTCGACCTCGATGATTGCTATGTATGCTCCTGTCTGGGTCGGATCGAAAATGCTTTTGATGGTGATCTTCGCCCATTCGCTGCTTTTCTCGCTGCCCGGTCCCTGTCCCGGTCCCTGAGTTCCCGGTGCTCTGAAAATGTCTCTTTTCAACACTAGTTCGACGATCGTGTTCAGAGAATGCTGATTGGCAACCTGCGGAACCGCAAAGGTTTTGGGCTTTCGAACTGGAGGCGAGGGCCTCTTGCCGTCGCCTCCGGAAGAATTGCCGCCCCCCGTGTTTCCACCCTTTCCGTCATCCTTTATTGCCTTCCATTGATAGGCCGACGCTCCAATAAAGGCGGCAATCATCACTCCCAGTATTACTTTTTCCTTTTGCTCATATATAAGCTTCAAAAATGCAAGAATCGCGCTCAATATCTTTTAGTCCTTCTCGATGCCGGCGAAAGCGATTATCCATTTCTCAGATCATTTCCAGAACTCATACCATTTCTTATTCTTCTGCGCCTCTACCTGCTTTTTGGCCTCCTCCTGCATCGCGAACGCCAGCGCCAGGAATCCGCCGACGGCTCCAGTCTTCTTCTTTTTCGCGGCTCCGCCTGCGGCGCCAGCCTTTATCTGTTTTTCAACCTCGCTCCTGTAAACTAGAACGGTGTTTATTCTTGCGTCAACAGAGAGCGTCTGGCGACCCCGGCCCGCCGACTCAATGGCCATATCCTCTACGAAATAATAGGCGTCCGTTTCGTTCAGATTATATAGCAGGGCCATCAGACTCTTGGCGTCCAATGTCATTTTCAACTGATAGCTCAAAATGTTTCCGGCCCCCGAACGACGATCCTTGCCCGTCTCATAGTCTTCCAGAATGAGCTTCTCGAAAATGACGGAATTGCCTTCGGATTGGGTTTTTGCCATAGCGTCCACTATGCCGCGAAGCCCCGTCGCCCTGTTCATATAATAAGCGGCCTCGGCAGCATTATCGAGGTCGGTGTACAGCTTAATGTCCGGAGGAGAAATTCGGGCGTCCTTAAGATCCCTTTTCAGGCTCTTTTCCGTGACCTCCATCACTTCTCCTATGTACTGCCTTAACAGCTCTCGTCTTATCTCCGGATCCGGATCATTGAGCTCTTCCGGCAGGTCCGCGACTTCGGTGCCGTCCTTTTTTACCTTCTCGAGCGCCTCGTTCGTCTTCTTCAGATTCTTTATTTCCTCTTTCAGCGTCCTAAGTTCGATCTTCGGATCATCCTGATCCGCAAAAGCCTTGCGCAATTGGTCCCGCCTTTTTTGGCGCTCGGAGAGTTCCTTCGACGCTTCTCTCCATTTCTGTATGCCAGGCCACGCATATTGGGTGAACAGGAACCCGAAAAGGCCCAGGGCGACGACCAAGCCCAGGATGTTGATGACAAGTTTTCTGTTGAGCTGAGGAGCCATACCCTATGTCCGCCGCCCTTTTTCCGAATCAGGCGCCTTTATTGCCGGAATCGTCGGTCTTTGCGGCGGTCTTTTCCTTCTCCGATTGTTTTTGTATTTTCAGAAATTCCGAGAACGAGGGAAAAGTTTCCAACCTCAGTGCGAACGCGAGCCCGCCGCCGGAGGACTCTTTTTGTTCGTGGACGCTGACGCTTTTGCAATGTTTCTCCAGATTCAATCTGAGATTTGAGAGCTGTCTGAGGCCTTCGACCTTGGTTTCGCTTCTGATCGTCCCGCTGACGGTAACTAACCTGGTTTCGTCTATGCTCACGGAACGAATCCATGCCTTATTGGTTTTCGAGTCGGCAAGGATAGCGAGCGGAGTAACGATGTCAACCGACTTTCTGGGATATTTGGAGTACAGTTCATACTCAGATATAAGCAGGCTCTTCTCGCTTTTCAGATCTTTGAGCCTCTCCTCGTATTTTTCGTATTTCGCTATTTCCTCGTCTAGTTTCGCCATCTTTTCCGCTCTTTCGCCGGCCTCGGGTATCGTCCGCCAAAGGTATACTCCTAATATCCCGACAGCGAGTAAAAGGCTGAGCGCATTACATATCATCCTGCCTCGACGGGACTTCGCCGCTTTCACCTGCGGCGGTATGAGGCTTATCTTGAGCTGGCAGCATTCCTGAGAACTCCGCAATGCGAGACCGACGGCAGTGGCGAACATGGGTGCCGCCCTCTTTACATTCATGAGATTCTTCGGCACCGCGACTTTCCTGAAGGGGTTCAATATTTCCACCTGCACGCCCAACCGGTCGGCGAGGAATGGTCTTACGTTCTTAAGCATCGAACTCCCGCCGGCCAAAACGGCCCTCGATATGGCGGTCGCCCCCGTGAGTGAGCGGAAGTAGCCCACGGTCAGCTTGATCTCTCCCAGCAGCCTGTCCAATACGGCCGTGATCGCCCTCGATACGCGAACCATGTCTTCGTTGAAGTTCGACTCCTGCGAATCTGGAAATATGATGCCGTGCTGCGTCTTGATGCGCTCGGCCTGCTGGTACTGAATGTTAAGCTCTTTCGCGATGCTTTTGGTGATGTCGTTCCCGCCGATGCTGACGTTGCGGCAGTAGCGAAGCTCGCCGCCGAGTTCTATAAGAATATTGGTGGAAACGGCTCCCAGCTCCATAATCGCCGTGCACTCTTCCTTGTTGGAGTATCCGTTAAAACGGTAGCAGTTGTATAGCGCCAGCGGGATCGAATCCACTATTCCGACCCTGACCTTGGCCTGCTCGATGTCGTTTATGAATGTCTCGGCCATCTCACCCTTCATGGCCACCATGATGACCTCGACCTCGCTGGATTCGTCGGGCTCGAGCACCTGATAGTCCAGCGCGATGTTTTCGATCGGGAAGGGGATGGTCTGCTGAATCTCGTAGCGGACTATTTGGTCGATCTTGCTGGCGGGTACTGGCGGAAGCTTGATATTGCGGATAAAAGCGCTGTTGCCCGGGACGCCGACCACTATGTCCCGGCACTTACACTCACATTTGTTTATGGCGGCGTCGATGGCCCTCGCCTGCATCTGGCTGATCGCCTCGGGCGGTGCATCCTGAGGAGTCCGAAACGGCATGAACGACCAGTTCGCAAGCGCCATGCCTTCGCCCGACTTGGTTAACTCGATGATCTTCACCAGCGAGGCGCCGGCGTCGACCCCGATTTTCTTACCTGTTGTAATCATACCACAGTGCCTGCGGGCCTCCCGGCGACAAAATTATAGAAAGAGTCACAACCCTACCCTCGCTTCTCTGACTTTGAAGAAACTCCCGCGAAGCAGGCCAAACAAAACATTGACAAACAACCGGTTACAACTAAATTATAGATGAACGAGTTCGGCGATGTCAACAAAAAAATGCCGCCTAGTGTCGTGTCAACCGTATATTGTCTGTTTCAGCGAGCCGAGAAGCGGTTAGCGCCTGATCGAGCATGAGGCGCATGAGCGCAGGACTAGCC